>JBKBWE010000019.1:0-18347 GCA_046289145.1 Sediminibacterium sp. | reverse complement strand
ATGATCAATATGGGCATGCGATAATATCAAGTAACTAATTTCAGCTGGTTCAAATCCAAATTTTGCATTTAGCTCTTCGGTGTTTTTACCCATCCCTTGAAATAAACCACAATCCAATAATATTTTTTTACCACTCTTTAAGGTAAGTAGATGTTTAGACCCTGTTACGGTTCTAGCGGCACCATGAAAAGAAATTTTCATAATTATTTCGATTTAAAACTCCAAGTGATATAAAATTCTGCAACAACTTCATCCTTGGCATTGGTACCAATTGATTTGCAAATAATTGTTTTTCCTTCTTTGCTTTGAATGGCAGCTTCAATGGCTTCAGCAACCATTAAGCCATCAGTACAAGTAAATGCAATTAAGCCTGTTGCTTTTTTTACAAATTTTGCTTCAAGCCCTACCACCAACATACTTACCGATGGAGTTCTTTTATATGTTTGGCCTACAGGAAATAAACCAGTACTCATTTCAGCTGCCATTGCCTGAACAGCAAAATACATTGACTTAAATGGGTTTTGGTTAATCCACCCATGCTTTACTAAAATAACGGTTTTGGCTTCATCAATATATCCCACTTTCAATCCCGCAACAAACGCAGCAGGTAGTTTTACTAATTTAAAAAAAGCAAAACGTATAGGACTTGTAATGATTTTTTTGAAGGCGGGGAACTGAGAATTCATTTCTCAATTTAACCAATATTCAGTTTATAACAAGAGTGCCGCCAATAAATAATCAGCTAATAAAATTAAAATGCAACTTACTACCACAGCGCTTGTACTCGCCCTACCAATTTCAAGGGCGCCCCCTTTAACATAATAACCATAATAGGCTGGAACACTGCTGATGATAAATGCAAACGTGTACGCTTTATATAAAGCAAAGTTGATGTTAAAGAAATTCAGGTTCTGTCTTAACCCAATATCAAAAGTATCGTTGGCTAAAATACCCGCTAGTTCACCGGCCGTTCTTCCACCCCAAATACCTAATACTGCAGATATGACAATCAAACAAGGTACCACTACTAATGCCCCCAAAATTTTAGGGAACAGCAAATAGGCCTTGGTATTAATCCCCATAATTTCTAAGGCATCAATTTGTTCACTTACCCGCATATTTCCTAATTCACTAGCAATTTTACTTCCAACAACGCCCGCTAATACAATACTAACCACAGTTGGAGAAAGCTCAAGTATCATACTGTCTCTTACAATTTGAGCAATAGTGCTTTGCGGCACTAATGGACTTACTAGCTGATAGGCAGTTTGAATAGTAGTAACTGCTCCTAAAAACAAAGAAATGATTATTACAATGGGTAAAGCACCCATCCCTATTTCTACGCATTGATGCATGAACTCTTTCCAGTACATTTTAAAGTTCTCTGGTTTAGAAAACATGCCTTTCAGCATCAGTAAGAACTTACCTAAATGGGTGAAGAAATTCATAAATTAAAGATAGTATTATAATTAGTTAGTCGTTTTCTTGTTTTTTCTTCTGCTTTTCCACCAAGAACTTCTTTGAACTTCCTCAGCGGTATCTACCCTGGTTTTCATTTGTGCATCTACCACAGCTACCAAGGCCATATTGATAATATTTCGAACACTGCTACCCAATTGTAAAACGTGTACTGGTTTTTTTAATCCTAACAATATTGGACCAATTGCATCGGCACCTCCTACTTCTTTCAATAAATTATAAGCCACATTTCCTGCAGTTAAATTCGGGAACATCAACACATTTACTTCTTGTTCTACTAAATCACTAAATGGATAATTGTCTCTTAGAATTTCTTTATTGAAAGCAAGACTTCCTTGCATTTCACCATCAACAATTAAATTTGGATCCCTTTGTTTTAGTATTCTAGTAGCTTCTGCAACCAGTCTTGCTTCTGAAGAGTCACTACTTCCGAAATTACTATAGCTCAACATGGCCACTCTTGGGGTTAAGTTAAAGCTTCTAACTTCCTTGGCCACCATTTGAGTAATATCTGCTAACTCTTCTGCGGTTGGATGAAAATTTACGGTTGTATCTGCCAAAAACAATGGACCTTGTTTGTTTTTTTTTTTGGTTAACAATAAATACATACCTGCAATTTTCTTGACACCCTCTTCAGTTCCAATTATTTGTAATGCAGGTCTAATTGCTTCTGCATAGTTTTTGGTTAATCCCGACAACATTGCATCTGCGTCACCTGTTTCTACCATCATACAACCAAAATGGTTTCGGTCTTTCATCACTTTCATACTTTCATGATGGTTAAACCCTTTTCGTTGACGTTTCTTAAAGAACAATTCTCCATAGAACTCTCTTTTTGATTCCATTGCATCACTTCTAGGATCTACAATAGGAATATCAGATAAGTCTATGCTATTTGCATCAGCAATTCGATTGATTTTTTCTGGATCACCTAGTAATATAGGATAAGCAATTCCTTCATCATAAATGATTGTTGCAGCTTTTAATATTTTTAAATTATCAGCTTCGGCAAATACCAAGCGTTTAGGATCTCTTCTTGCTTTATTACTAACAACTCTAAATAGTTGATTATCTAAACCTAATCGCTTATTTAATTCTAACACATACCCATCCCAATTAGTGATACTTTTTTGTGCAACTCCACTCTCCATGGCTGCTTTAGCAACAGCTGGTGCAATAGTACTTAACAATCGAGGGTCTAAAGGTTTTGGAATGATATATAACGGACCAAAACTCATATTGCTTTGGTTATACGCCAAGTTTACAATATCTGGCACAGCTGTTTTTGCCAACTCAGCCAATGCTCTAACTGCAGCCAATTTCATGGCTTCATTAATTTGGGTTGCTCTAACATCTAATGCACCTCTAAAAATATAAGGGAAACCCAATACATTATTCACTTGGTTAGGATAATCGGATCTTCCAGTTGCCATGATAATATCTTTTCGAACAGCAACAGCATCTTCGTAATTAATTTCAGGATCTGGATTAGCCATGGCAAAAACAATTGGATTTTTAGCCATAGATTTAACCATGTCTTGCGTAACTACATTGCCAACACTTAACCCTAAAAACACATCAGCATCTTTCATTGCTTTGGCCAATGTCCAATCTGATTTTTTTACCGCAAATTTTTCACGCCCCTTACCTAAGTCTGTTCGGTCTTGATGCAATACTCCGTCTTTGTCAAATACAATAAAATTTTCATGGCGAGCACCTAATGCTACATACAAGTTAATACAAGCCATAGCAGCAGCGCCAGCTCCATTAATTACAAAACGAACTTTATCAATTCGTTTCTTTTGTAATTCTAATGCATTTAACATTGCAGCACTACTAATGATAGCTGTTCCATGTTGATCATCGTGCATCACAGGAATCTTCATTTGCTCTTTTAGTTGCTGCTCTATAAAAAAACACTCCGGAGCTTTAATATCCTCCAAATTAATTCCACCAAATGTGGGCTCTAAAGACTTGACTATTTGAACAAATTTCTCTGGATCTTTTTCGTTGATTTCAATATCAAAAACATCAATGTCTGCAAATATTTTAAACAATACTGCTTTCCCTTCCATCACTGGCTTACTAGCTTCAGGACCAATATCACCCAATCCAAGTACGGCAGTACCATTGGTGATTACACCTACCAAATTTCCCTTAGCCGTATACTTATAAATATTTTCAGGATTCTCTTTTATTTCTTTGCAGGGTTCTGCAACACCAGGACTATAAGCCAATGAAAGATCTCTTTGTGTTTTTGCTTCCTTGGTAGGAATTACTTCAATCTTACCCGGTCTACCACTTGAATGATATTCCAATGCTTGTTCTCTACGTAATTTAGATTGCTTATTATCAGACATAAATATGTTTCGTTATAAACTATTTTGTTAAACTAATTCCTAAATAAGCCATCATACCAGCCCCTATTTCGATGGCCGATTCATCAATGTCAAATTTAGGAGTATGTACTTGATGGATGATTCCTTTTGATTCATTGCGAACACCGAGTCTAAAGAAACAACCTGGTATTACTTGAGTATAATAGCCAAAGTCTTCCGCCCCCATACGCAACTCCGTTTCTTCAACCTGTTGCTTTCCCATATAATTATTAGCCAACTGCCAGGCAGCTTCTGTAAAATCAGGGTCGTTGTCTACCGTGGGATAACCAATATCAATATGTAAATCAATTTCTGCACCCATACTCTCCACTAATCCAATAGCTTGCTTGCGAATTAATTCATGTGCCTTATAACGCCATGTTTCATCCATTGCTCTAAAAGTCCCCATCAATTTTACTTCGCTTGGAATTACATTAGTAGTATTTCCTCCTTGTATAGAACAAATTGATAAAACAGAAGGGGAAATAGGGCTATTGTTTCTAGAAATAATTTGTTGTAAGCTCACAATTAACTGAGATGCTATTAAAACTGTGTCTGCAGTTAAATGAGGCGCAGCTGCATGACCCCCTTTGCTTCTGATAGTAATATAAATTTCATCGGCACTTGCCATCACACGCCCTTTTCTAAAACTCAGTTTACCCACATCTAAACCTGGATGAACATGCAAAGCAACTATACCTGCAGGTCGTGGATTATCTAGAACTCCTTCCTTAATCATATAACTTGCCCCGCCTGGGTTTCTTTCCTCACCTGGCTGAAACAAAAGCTTTATGGTTCCTTCCCATTCAGCTTTTAAGTCATTTATAATACGAGCTGCTCCTAATAATACGGTAGTATGCACATCATGCCCGCATGCATGCATTATACCTTTATTGATAGATTGATAAGGTACTTGATTTTCTTCTTGAATAGGAAGTGCATCCATATCTGCCCTCAAAGCAATTACTTTAGCGGAAGGATTTTTTCCTTCAATGGTGGCCAATATTCCGGTAGTTGCTTTCACTTCAAAACGAATACCCATTTTGGTTAATTCATTTTGAACAAAAGCCGATGTTTTAAATTCTTGGTAACTCAATTCGGGGTTGGCATGCAAATGTTGTCTGATGCCAATCAGTTCGGGCGCAATTGTATGGGCGAGAGCTTTAATTTTTTCTTTTAACATTCGAATTGCTTAACTATTCTTGTTCTTCCTCTGGAGGAGTATATTCAATAGTATCTTCTACTATATAAATTCCTTTTGGAAAAAATTTGCTGATTTGATTTCTGTATTTTTCCGCATCTTCTTTTTTTAAGAAGTTGCCAATTCTAACTTTAAAATTGGGAGATTGAAAAAGGGTATAGGTTTTTTGTTCTGGAAAACGATTCATCAAATCTGTTTTCATTTTATTAGCATCATCCCTTTTAGCTGTACTGATTACTTGTAAGCGATACCCTTTGTATAATCCAGCACTAGTCATCATAGCTGTTCGCTTATTAATTTGGCTTTGTTTAGCCACTAATATATCTAAACGAGCATCTTTTACCATAATTACGGTATCAGTTGAACAAGCAAAAAGACTTGGACAAACCAACAGACTTATGAATAATAAAAACATACCAGTTTTCATTGGGTAAATATAAGGTTAATACGTTGCGTTATTGGCATTTGGTTCTCCATTTACAATAGCTAAACTAGCACTACAACCTAATCTTGTTGCACCAGCTGCAACCAATTCAGCTGCAAAAGCATAATCTCTTATCCCTCCAGAAGCTTTAATTTGAACTGCCTCAGGTAAATGCAACCTAAATAACTTAACCGCTTCCACCGAAGCCCCTTTTTCAGCATAACCAGTAGATGTTTTTAAATAGTCAATTCCAGCTACGCCGTATAATTCACAACATTTAATTATTTCATCATTCGTTAAAATACCGCTCTCAATAATGATTTTAATGGTTTTATTTTTAGACTTCACTACTGGCATGATATGGTTTAACTCATTGGCCAAATACACCCAGTCTTGGTTTTTGATTGCACTTATATTAGCAACAACATCCAATTCATCTACTCCATCTACCATAGCTAAAACAATTTCAGCCAACTTTGCTTCCACAGCAGAATATCCAAATGGAAACCCAATTACCGTTGCCACTTTAACATTTGTGCCAGCTAAATTTTCCTTGGCTTTTTTTACAAAGTTGGGGGGAACACAAACCGCTGCAAACCCATATTCCGCTGCTTCTTTGCAAATTTGGGCTACTTCAGATACTAAAGTGGTTGGCTTTAAAATGGTATGGTCTATATAAGAAGCTAATTGCATAAACTCAATTTAGGCAAAGATAGCAAATACCGTAACTACGGTATTGTTACAGCTGTTAAAAAGCAGTTCATTCGCATAAAATATATTATCATGAATAAGTGCTTATTAACCCTCTGCTTTATTACTGCTTTATTTTCAGCGAATGCACAAAAAGGTATGAAACCTAGATTAGGTGTTTATATTGGGATTGCCAATCCTAAAGCAACTGAAGTATTTGGACAGTTTTATAAGTCAAAAGGGATACAACCCAGGTTAACCTTAGAATACAATTTCTTAAACCTCGGATATACGGATAAAATGTTTGTAAAAGTGGCTGCTATTGCAGGATTAGAGCCGCAAAACTTCAGAAATCAAACAACTTTTTTAACGAACGTAACCATGACGCAAAAACCCATTGGAGCAAGGATTTATCCATTTGCTTTTAGAAACGGATTTGATCCAGACGATCAAAAGGAAGTATTCAAAAATGCCGGATTCACTAATCTATTCATTATTGGAGGAACATGGGCACTTAGTGGCTTATATGTAGAAGGAGGTATTTCCCCAGGTGTAAAATTGAAAGAAGAGGGTTATGCAGATGTAACACGTTCGCCTCAATTTTTTGGATGGGGGGTATCGCTAGTAGACTTTGACGACGAAGACAATAAGGTAAAATTCAAATTTAATATCGGGACTAGAAAATATACTTGGACCAATGCAAGCAATACTACTTCACAAATAAAATCTTTCTGTATGGATTTTGGTGTAGCATTCCGACTATAAATTGATTCTTCCTATACAAACAATATGATTATATAAGTAAAAAAAACCGATGAAATTTCATCGGTTTTTTTTTAATAGGATTCGTGTAATGATTGATTGACGCTACTGTTTATGCGTCCTTACCATGACAAGATTTGAACTTCTTACCACTACC
This sequence comes from Sediminibacterium sp., assembly GCA_046289145.1. Classification (GTDB taxonomy): domain Bacteria; phylum Bacteroidota; class Bacteroidia; order Chitinophagales; family Chitinophagaceae; genus Sediminibacterium. The sequence goes on along the minus strand of JBKBWE010000019.1, from coordinate 11,256 downwards.
ACAAGGACATGGATCATTTCTACCAATTTTAGGGCCTACTTTAACAGGCTCTTGTTTTACCGGGGTAGGATCATAATAATCATTTTCGTTTGCACCATATTCTTGACCAGCAGCATCTACTTGGTCTTTATTGGCACTTAACTTACTCATATCTGTTTTTTCCTGACGACCCTCTTGTAATTCATCACCCTCAGCCAACGGAATACCTGCATGACATAAGAATTGAACAATTTCTCTGTTTACTTCACCATCCATTTTTCTAAACAATTCAAAAGCTTCCATTTTGTATATGACTAATGGATCTTTTTGTTCATAAGTGGCGGTTTGAACGCTTTGTTTTAAATCGTCCATTGAACGTAAATGTTCTTTCCATGCATTATCTATAAATGCTAATGTTACAGTTCTTTCTAAAGAGTGTAATAATTCAGCACCATTCGTTTGCAAGGTTTTTTCCATATTAGCTAAAGCCTGTACTTGGCGTTTGCCATCGGTAAAGGGTACAATCACATTGTCAATATGAGAACCTTGTTGCAACTTAATATTCTTGAAAACAGGAACAGCCTGAACCATCATATCCTGCTTTCTCTTTTCGTATTGCGCAATAGCTTCGCTATATAATTTCTCCGCTAATTGATTGGCATTGGTTTTATTGAATTCATCAAGCGTTATTGAAGTATCAATTCCAAAATTTACAATAGCCGCTAATTTAAATTGGTCGTATTCATTTTGCTCTTTAAAAGAAACAACCAAACCTTCTGCCACTGCATACATTGCATTGTCTAAGTCTAATGCTAATCTCTCTCCAAACAAAGCATGGTTACGTTTGCTATAAATTACGGTACGTTGCTTATTCATTACATCGTCGTATTCCAACAAACGCTTTCTAATACCAAAATTGTTTTCTTCTACTTTACGTTGGGCACGTTCAATAGACTTGGTAATCATACCAGCCTGAATAACCTCACCTTCTTTATAACCAGCGAAGTCCATCACTTTGGCAATACGTTCACTACCAAACATGCGCATTAAATCGTCTTCTAAAGAAACAAAAAATAAAGAGGAACCAGGATCACCTTGACGTCCGGCACGACCTCTTAACTGACGGTCAACTCTTCTAGACTCATGTCTTTCCGTTCCAAGAATGGCTAATCCGCCGGCATCTTTTACGCCAGGCCCTAATTTAATGTCGGTACCACGACCAGCCATATTGGTAGCAATAGTAACTGCACCTGCTAATCCTGCTTCTGCAACAATTTGTGCTTCACGAGAGTGTTGTTTTGCATTCAATACATTGTGTGGAATCTGCTTTTGTCTGAGCATCCTACTCAATAATTCACTCACTTCAACAGAAGTTGTACCTACTAGTACAGGCCTACCCGCTTCGCGCAATAAAACAATCTCATCTATTACGGCACCAAACTTCTCTCTCTTGGTTTTGAATATTTTATCTTCTTCGTCTTTTCTAATTGCAGGCACATTGGTAGGTATACTAACCACGTCTAATTTATAGATATCCCATAACTCAGCAGCTTCTGTTTCAGCAGTACCCGTCATACCACCTAATTTGTGGTACATTCTAAAATAGTTCTGTAAGGTTACCGTTGCATATGTTTGAGTAGCTGCTTCAATTTTTACATTTTCTTTTGCTTCAATAGCTTGATGTAAACCATCTGAATACCTTCTTCCATCTAATATACGGCCTGTTTGTTCATCCACAATTTTAACAGCACCATCCATTACTACATACTCTACATCTTTGTCAAATAAAGTATAGGCTTTTAATAGTTGTTGAACGGTGTGAATACGATCTGCTTTTACAGAATACTCATTAATTAATGATTCTTTCTTCAACAACTTTTGATCTGATGGTAAGCTTGCATCATTGTCAATGGCAGCAAGGCCTAAGCTAATATCAGGTAATACAAAGAAATGAGGATCTTCACCTTGTCCAGTAATTAATTGAATTCCTTTATCGGTTAATTCTACAGAATTATTTTTTTCATCAATATAAAAATACAGTTCTTCATCTGCCTTTGGCATTTCACGCTGTTGGTCGGCTAAATAATGATTTTCAGCTTTCTGTAATTTTACTCGATTACCAGGTTCACTTAAGAATTTAATTAAGGCACTATTTTTAGGAAGACCACGATGCGCTCTGAATAAAGCCAAACCACCATCTTTTGGATCATCATTCCCTTCTGCAATTTTTTTCTTAGCCTCTGTTAAAAACTGTTGGGTTGCTCTTTTTTGTGCTTCAACTAATTTTTCAATTCTGGGTTTTAACGCAAAGAATTGTTGTTCTCCTGTTTGGTATCCAATTGGACCAGAAATAATTAAAGGAGTTCTAGCATCATCAATTAAAACAGAATCCACTTCATCTACCATGGCAAAATGGTGCTTTCGCTGAACCATTTCTTCAGGGTTATGCACCATATTATCTCTTAAATAGTCGAAGCCAAATTCATTATTGGTACCGTAAGTAATATCTGCCAAATAAGCTTTTCTTCTAGATTCACTATTGGGTTCGTGCTTATCTATACAATCAACCGTTAAACCCAACCATTCAAATAAAGTACCATTCCACTCACTATCACGTTTGGCCAAGTAATCGTTCACGGTAACTATATGCACCCCTTCGCCAGCTAATGCATTTAAATAAGCTGGTAAAGTAGAGACCAAAGTCTTTCCTTCTCCAGTTGCCATTTCAGCAATCTTGCCTTGATGCAAAACGGAACCTCCAATTAACTGTACATCGTAATGCACCATATTCCAGGTTACATTACCGCCAGCAGCAGTCCAAGTATTATTGAAAACAGATTCGTTACCTTGAATGGTAACATACTCTTTTTTAACACTAAGGTCTCTATCGAGCGCTGTAGCTGTAGAAACCAAGGTTTCGTTTTCTTTAAATCTTCTTGCAGCTTCTTTAATTACTGCGAAAGCTTCTGGCTGAATGATTGCTAAAGCTTCTTCAATTTTTTTGTCGCGGTCTTTGCGTAGTTTATCAATATTCTTATAAATAGTATCTCTACCATGAATGTCCATTTCGGGTAATGCTTCAGCAGCGGCTTTCTCTGCAGCAATCTCTGCATCAATCCCCTTTAAATGATCTTGAATTCTGGCTTTAAATTCCACCGTTTTATTTCTCAACTCATCATTAGTCAATGACTGATATTGTTGAAAAAACTGATTGGTTTTTTGGATGATTGGCATCAACTGCTGTACATCTTTCTCACTTTTACTACCCCCGAATAACTTAGAAATGAACTTCAACATATTTTTAATACTCTGATATGAAAAAATTTAACAGTCAAACAGCGTGCAACAATTTTATTTTAGTCAATTTGGCACCCTGAATTAGAGCCGCCAAAGGTAAGGTTTTGATTTTAGAAGCAAATGAAGCAATTAACTATTCTATCAACGGTTTTTTTAAGCCTCTCAATGGCATTCAATACATTAGCTGCACAAAGCCAGGAATTGAATGAAATCAACCCATTTAAGAGGCAACCACTTATTCAAGACACTCTTCCGCTTGGTCCATTAGACAGCCTTTTATTGATTAGCGATTCCATTGCTGCAGACAGATACAATAAAAACAAATCTAATATGACCATTCTGGCAGCTTGGGCAGGGGTTAATATTATCCAGGGTAGTATTTCTGCCACCAATGCTACTGGTTCAGGAGTATATTTCTTTAAAATGAATGCCTATTGGAATATTGCAAACTTAGGAATTGCCAGTTGGGGGCTTATTCAGCTAAGGAAAGAACTAACCCGAAAATATACCTATCCCCAAAACCAATTAGCACAGCAAAAACTAGAAAAAATACTCCTACTCAATAGCGGCTTAGATTTGGCCTATATAGCAACTGGATTTTTATTAAAAGAAAATGGGAATAGGCTAAACAACCTAAAAACCACTGGATATGGCAATAGCTTATTACTTCAAGGGGCATTTTTATTGGTATTTGACTTGGTTCAATACGGAAACCACCGAAGGAATGGCAAAATATTAGAGGGGCAATTGTCTAAACTTCAAATTCATGCCAGCGGAAATGGCATTGGATTGCGTTTACCCCTTTAAATAATCCATTAAACTTATTGGAATTTATAGCCTTTTCAGCTACTTTTGCAACCCGTTAGATTTAAAATTTAAACCTTACAAATGGCAGGTCAATTAAAAGAGGTTAGGAACCGAATCAAAAGTGTTCAAAGTACTCAGCAAATTACCAAGGCAATGAAAATGGTGAGTGCGGCTAAATTACGCCGTGCACAGGACGCGATTACACAAATGCGCCCTTATGCCCAAAAATTGCAGGAAATGCTCAGCAATATTGTGAGCAGTATCGAGGGTGGTACTACTTTGGCATTGGCAGAGGAAAGAACAATAGAGAAAGTGTTATTGATTGTAATAACTTCAGATAGAGGTTTATGCGGAGGCTACAATGCAAATATTGTAAAATTAGCAAAGAGCACTGTTGCAGAAAAATACAGCAGCCAGTTTAATAAAGGGAATGTTACAGTTTGGAACATTGGAAAGAAAGGATGGGAAAGTTTAAATAAAGCTGGATATAATACCGATGAACGTTTCAAAGACATTTATTTGCATTTGAATTTTGAAGCTGTACAAGAAGCTGCCCAAGCAGCTATGAAAGCATTTGAGCAAAAAGAATTTGATGCAGTAGAAATTATTTATAGTGAATTTAAGAATGCTGCTACTCAGGCTTTCGTAGCTGAACAATTTTTACCAATTCCTAAAGTAGCACCAAAAGCAGGAAGCAAGAAAGCAGATTTTATTTTTGAACCTGCTAAAGAAGTTTTGATAGCAGAACTAATGCCCAAAATCTTAAATACCCAATTATTCAAAGCAGTTTTAGACGGTAATGCCAGTGAACATGGTGCACGTATGACTGCAATGGATAAAGCAAGCGAAAACGCAAACGAATTACTGAAATCATTAAAAATCAGTTACAACCGTGCACGTCAAGCTGCTATTACAACTGAGTTAACAGAGATTGTGAGCGGAGCCGCTGCATTACAAGGATAATAGCCAATACAACCATGGAATTAAGCGAAATCATACCACATATAGAAGTGCTCATTTTTGCCAGTGAAAAACCATTGACTTCATTGGATATTGTAGAGCTCATCAATAATAGTTTTGGATTTTTAGAAGAAAGAATTTCGTTAGACCAGGTGGAAACAGCCGTAGAAGGAATAAGAGAAAAATACGCTGCAGAATTTTATCCATTTGAAGTGAGAGAAAGTGGCGGCGGTTGGCAATTCCTTACAAAAAAAGACTTCCACAAAACCATAGCCCAATTAAACGGGGACAAATTTTTAAAACGCCTATCAAATGCGGCTTTAGAAACTTTAGCTATAATTGGCTACAAGCAACCAATAACTAAAGGAGAAATTGAAGCCATCAGAGGTGTAAATAGCGACTATTCTATACAGAAATTGTTAGAGAAAGAATTGATCTTAATAAGTGGAAGAAACGAGCAGCTCCCAGGCAAGCCCTTGGTTTATGCTACTTCAAAAACTTTCATGGATTATTTTGGCATCAATAGTGCAGCTGATTTACCTAAGATTAAAGAAGTGCTTGCCGAGCAAATAGTAGAAGGTACAATTATAAAACCTGAAGACTTTACCGATAATCAGATTGCCAATGCAATGGCCCAATTGCCCTCTGACGATGAAATAATAGAAGGTGATGTTTCCGACTTAACGGTAAATGAAGAAGGTGAACTCATCATTGCAGAATTGAATGAATCATCCGATATAGAATCAACTTCAGAAGAAGCTTCAGATGATGATACGGATAATTTATCAAACGATGTTGAAGACGAGAATAATCCGCAATAGTTGGATTATCTTTACACCATGTCTTTAACTATTTCCAACGAACAACTTCAAGCAGCTGCAACACAATATGGCACTCCATTGTATGTGTATCATGCAGAAAAAATAACTGCTCAATACCAACAATTACAACAAGCATTCGAAGGGGTTTATACCCGTTTTTTTTATGCATGTAAAGCACTTACAAATATCTCGGTATTAAAACATATTCATATGATTGGATGCAATATTGATTGCAGTTCAATTAATGAAGTTTATTTGGCACTAAAAGCCGGATTTAATCCAGAACAAATTTTGTATACCAGTAATGGTATTGCATTTGATGAAATTGTAGCTGCAGTTGAAGCAGGTGTTTCAGTGAATATAGACAGCTTAAGCAACTTAGAAAAGTTTGGTAAAGCATATGGAAGCAGGTACCCAGTTGGTATTAGACTAAGGCCCAATATTATGGCGGGAGGAAATTTAAAAATTTCTACAGGGCACAATGGAAGCAAGTTTGGAATACCTTTAGAACAGTTGGATGATATACTTACATTAAAAAATCAATACCAATTGCGCATCAACTGCCTACATGTACATACAGGTAGTGAAATAAAAGATGTGGAAGTTTTTATTAAAGTAGCAGATATATTTTTTGATTTAGTACCCCATTTTCAAGACCTACAAGTATTAGATATGGGGGGTGGATTTAAAGTTCCCTATCAAGCCAATGAAAAAGGAACGGATATTCCATTATTGGCTAAAAAAGTAGGAGAAGTGTTGAACAAGTTTGAAACAACTTATGGCAAAAAATTTCAAGTTTGGTTTGAGCCAGGTAAATATTTAGTGAGCGAGTGTGGCTATTTAATTACCAGCGTGAATGTGATAAAGGAAACTCCATCTGTGTTATTTGCAGGCATAAATAGTGGGTTTAATCACTTAATACGTCCTATGTTTTATGAAGCGTACCATCCCATCAGAAATATCAGTAACCCCAATGGACCATTAAAAAATTATGCGGTAACAGGAAATATTTGTGAAACAGACAATTTTGCTTGGGACAGGCCTATTAATGAAATAAGGGAAAATGATTTATTGGTAATAGACAACGCAGGTGCTTATGGTTTTGAAATGGGAAGCAATTATAATTCAAGGTTTTTACCCGCACAGGTATTGTATAAAGAAGGTGAAATGCACCTTATCAGAAAAAGAGATACCATGGAAGACATACTAAAAAATCAGATAGAGCTCAATTAACAACAATTCATTAGTTTACATCACCATGATTACGCTAAAAAATATAAGTAAAAGCTTTGATGACCGAGTAATTATTCAGGGAATTGATGCTGTAATGGAAAGTGGTAAATGTAACCTAATCATTGGCACAAGTGGAAGTGGCAAAACGGTACTTACTAAATGTATTGTCGGTTTAATAAAACCTAATGAAGGAAGTATTGAATTTGATGGAGAAGACCTGCTACAAATGGATGAAAAATCCAAGAAACTGCTGCGTCAGCAAATAGGCATGCTCTTCCAAGGAAACGCTTTATTTGATTCAATGACCGTGCAGGAAAATGTAAAGTTCCCTTTAGACATGTTTACTAAGTTAACCCATGGGGAGAAATTAAAAAAAGTAGACGAGGTTTTAGAAAGGGTAAATTTAAAAGATGCCCATAAAAGATTCCCCGCAGAAATTAGTGGAGGCATGAAAAAAAGAGTGGGTATTGCACGTTCCATTGTATTAAATCCGAAGTACTTATTTTGTGACGAGCCCAATTCAGGGTTAGATCCACAAACATCTATGGTGATAGACAAACTGATTAAAGAAATAACTACTGAGTACAAAATGACTACTGTGGTAGTAACCCATGATATGAATAGTGTGATGGAAATTGGGGACCATATTTTGTACTTATACAATGGAAAGAAACAGTGGGAAGGTTCTAATAAAGACATTATATTTAGTAAAGACCAATTACTAAACGATTTTATTTTTGCTTCAGAATTTTTGCAAGATGCCAAACAAATGCGTATGCAAGAAGCTGGCAAATAAACTAAATCAATTAATTCAATTTTATGTTACGAAAGTGTTTTTTGGCTTTCTTGGTTATTGCATTGAGCATATTGACTATTCAAGCACAAAGTCCTATAGACAATAGGCCAGCGTATGTGAAAAACCCCGCTTTACCAACTTTCAAATTAATTTTAACTGACAGTAGTTTATTTACCAATAAACTGATTCCCAAAGCAGCATTTACATGCATCGTTTATTTTAGCCCAGATTGTGGTCATTGCCAATATGAGGCAGACCAAATGATCCGTAATATGGATAGTTTAAAACAAGTACAGTTTATTTGGGTGAGTTATCGAGATTTCAATGATATTAAAGCATTTGGGAGGAAGTATCAATTTGACTTATATCCTAATATCATTATTGGAAGAGACCCCGACTATACAGTGCCTGCATTTTTTCAGGTCAAATTCACTCCATTCGTTGCTTTATACGATGAAAACAAGCAGTTTTTAAAAGCATGGGAGTCAGGTGTAGAAATGCCCGAATTATTACAATTTATTCACAAAAAATAAGGCTACTGCACGTACCTTTGCACCACTTAATTTAACCACTTTAAATAATGCCGATTATGAAAGTTACTGTAGTAGGTGCTGGTGCTGTAGGAGCAACCTGTGCCGATAATATTGCCCGTAAGGAATTATGTACTGAGCTGGTATTACTAGACATCAAAGAAGGATTTGCAGAAGGCAAGGCCCAAGACATGATGCAAACAGCTGCTTTACTAGGTTTTGACACTAAAATTACCGGAAGCACCAACGATTACAGTAAAACTGCTGGCAGTGATGTGGTGGTGATTACTTCAGGCTTACCTCGTAAACCAGGAATGACTCGCGAAGAATTGATTGGCACTAATGCAGGCATAGTAAAAGGTGTTTGTGAAAATATTTTGAAGTATTCCCCTAACGCTATTATTATAGTAATTAGTAACCCAATGGATACAATGACCTACTTGGCATTAACTGCAACGGGCTTACCAAAGAATAGAATTATTGGAATGGGAGGCACATTAGACAGCAGCCGATTCAAATTCCAATTAAGTCAACATTTAAATTGTAGCCCTGCAGATTTAAATGCATTGGTAGTAGGCGGACATGGAGACACTACCATGATTCCATTAATTCGTTATGCAACATGGAACAGTGCTCCAGTAACTGATTTCCTTTCTGCTGAACAACAACAACAAATTGTAAATGATACTATGGTGGGTGGAGCAACACTAACTAAACTCATAGGAACTTCTGCATGGTATGCACCAGGTGCTGCCGGAGCTGCATTGGTTGAAAGCATTGTACGCGATGAGAAAAAATTATTTACTTGCTGCGTTAGCTTAGAGGGAGAATATGGTCAGAACGATATATGCTTAGGCGTTCCAGTAACAATTGGTAAGAATGGTTGGGAGAAAATCATCGATCTTAAGTAAAATGAAGAAGAACAAGCTGCATTTAATAAGAGCGCTGATGCCGTAAGAAGCATGAACGATGTTTTAAAAACCTTATAATTATTGAATCCACTGCATTGCCATTGCTGCAATGCTGGCGGTATCTTGTAACTGCATACAATTAAAATGCCCTTTGGGGCATTTTTTTTTGCCGTAATTGCTACAAGGTTGGCATGCTAAATTAGCAACAATAAAATTATGGTAGGCAATTCCATTGGCATGGCTGAGCAGCTGTTTTGCACCATAATATGGTTCAACGGCTAACTTTGGAGAAGTGCCCCCCCAAATAGCCAATATTTTTTTATTGAAGGCACAAGCAATGTATTGCAGTCCTGTATCATGAGATATTACCAATTTTGCCTGTTTAACTAAATCAGCAGACTCATGTAATGAAAATTTACCGCAAGCATTATAAATTCGAATGGGATCAATACTGGCAATTTCATGTCCTTCTTGTTGGTCTTCTTTACCTCCGATTAAAATAATGGGGTATTGAATTTGAGTACATAGCTGTTGTAATTTAGGAATGGGCAATTTTTTGGTGGCATAAGAAGCCCCAATTACAATAGCAATAAATCCAAATTGATGAGATGCAGGTATATCAGTTATTTGAATTCCCTTTCCTTCAGGAATAAAATAATCCAAACCTTGCTCATCATTGACCACTCCCAATGGAGCGAGTGTATCTAAGCTTCGGAGTGTAATATGTCTATCAGGCATTTGGTTGATTCCAAAACGGGTCAGCAACCATTTCTGTCTGCTTAACTTATGATAAGCATATACAGGAACTTTTAATTGAAACTGTATCAACCAAGACCTAAAGTTTTTATGTAAATCAATAATCAAGTCAAACTGTTGACTCATCAATTTTGGCACAAGCTCGTTCAGGTTATTATTGAAATAATGAAACTGATCAATATACGGGTTTGCTTCTGTAACTGCTTTCATTGAAAGCTTAGTTAAGAAATGTACTTCAACTCCAGGTGCCTGTAGTTTTAAACACCGAAAAACAGGAGAAGCCAACACAATATCACCTATTGAAGAAAAACGAATGACCAATATTTTTTTTGTTGGAGCTTCCATGGTCGATCAATTTTTATTTAGGTATGCTTTTCAACAAAATCCAAATCTTTATGAAAAGTTTCTTCGGTAAAATAGAAAGCAACCAAAGTAATAAACATAATTATTAATCCAGTGATGATTCCACTTTGAATAAGTGACCAACCCCAAGACTGTTGGAATAAATTAAGGAACATTAGATTAATCAGCGGCAATGCTCCCCTTACCATATTAGGAATAGTAGTTGCAGCGGTTGCTCTTAAATTGGTACCAAACTGTTCTGCACCCATCGTTATAAAAATAGCCCAGAATCCGGTACTAAAGCCCAACATACCACAAATGAAATACATGGAAGCATCGCTATTATTAAAGCTGCTGTAGAAAAAAACTAAGCAAACCATGCAGAGTAAATAAAAAGAGAGCAATGCTTTTTTTCTACTCTTAAAATACTGACTCACTAATCCAATTAAAATATCACCAATGGCAATTCCTACATATGCAAACATGATTGCTCTCCCACTCTCTATTTTATTCTCACCATACAATGCGCCAGCAAAACGATTGCTTAGGTTTACTAAAATACCTATTACATACCAAGTGGGTAATCCAATTAAAATGGCCAACAAATATTTTTTGAAACGTTTCTTATTATTAAAGAACATGAAGAAATTTCCCTTTTGAATTCCAACTTTTTCTTTTAAACTATGAAACATACCACTTTCTGTAACCGATATGCGTAACAGCAATAAACCAATACCGAGTCCCCCACCAATCATATAACAAAGCCTCCAATCATTCGTGAGTTTGTAAACAAAATAAGCAAACACAGCTCCAAACAAACCAAT
>JBKBWE010000018.1:0-18373 GCA_046289145.1 Sediminibacterium sp. | reverse complement strand
GGGTAAAAACATTACTACTTTATTTCCTCATTTTAGCATAATGGTGCAGGGGGGAGTCAATTTTGAACCTTATAAAGCCCGACTTTTTGAAAGCATTGGTAAAAAAATAGATTCTATTGAGCTGTTCCCTGCCAGTGAAGGGTTCTTTGCCTTCCAAGATTCACAAGATCAAGAAGGAATGTTGTTAAATACCAATAGCGGTATTTATTTTGAGTTTGTTCCCGCTGGAGAAATTTTTAATGAATTCCCTACTAGACTCAGCTTGAAAGATGTAAAGCTAGGCGAGAATTATGCGCTTATCATTAATAGTAATGCAGGATTGTGGGGCTATAATATAGGAGACACTGTAAAATTCGTCAGTTTAAATCCATACCGAATAATCGTATCTGGAAGAACAAAGCATTTCATCTCTGCTTTTGGGGAGCATGTAATTGGTGAGGAAGTAGAAGCGGCTTTAAAATCAACTTTAGCTGTTTACCCAGCAAAAGTTACTGAGTTCACTGTTGCTCCTATGATACAGCAGGGTGAAGGCAAAAGTTATCATGAATGGTTTATTGAATTTGAAACATTACCCAATAATATTAATGAGTTTGCTCAATATTTGAACGATTCATTAAGTAATAAGAACGTGTATTACCAAGATTTAATGAAGGGTAATATTCTATTGTCACTTAAAATTCGAGTAGTTCAAAAGAATGGGTTTATTGACTATATGAAATTGATTGGAAAATTGGGAGGACAAAATAAAGTGCCTAGATTAAGCAATGATAGAAATATTGCCAATCAGCTGGTGCAATTTGTGCAACCTGATAATGAGTAAGGAAAATTTTAGCATATATTGTGTAACTATGCCCAATTATAAAGGATAATATACCTATGAGTCAAAAACGCATTGCCATATTTGGTTCCACTGGATCTATTGGGACCCAAGCCCTGGATGTAATAAAAGCAAATCCTGAATTGTTTAGCGCAGAAATCCTTACAGCTCAAAGTAATGATGAGTTGTTAATAAAACAAGCAATGCTTTTTAATCCAAACATTGTAGTAATTGGGGATGAAAAAAAATACCAAACTGTAAAAGCTGCTCTTGCTCAAACAAATGTTAAAGTATTTGCTGGAGAAGATGCATTAGCCGAAGCGGCATCTATTGATTGTTACGACATGATGCTCGCTGCAATTGTTGGGTATGCAGGATTAAAACCTACTTTAAATGCTATTGAATTGGGTAAACCTATTGCCCTAGCTAATAAAGAGACATTGGTAGTTGCAGGAGATTTAGTAATGCAAAAAGCAGCAGAAAAACGAGTGGCAGTTATACCTGTAGATAGTGAGCATTCAGCTATTTTTCAATGTTTGGTAGGAGAGGGTAGAAACAAAATTGAGAAAATAATTTTGACTGCTAGTGGCGGACCTTTCTTAGGGAAAAAGCCCAATTTTTTAGTTAATGTAAAGAGAGATCATGCATTGCAACATCCAAATTGGAGTATGGGGGCAAAAATCACTATAGACTCTGCAACTCTAATGAATAAGGGGCTTGAAATGATTGAAGCGAAGTGGCTATTTAATTTAGAAGCTCACCAAATTCAAGTGGTAATACATCCCCAGAGTATTATTCATAGTATGGTTCAATTTGAAGATGGGAGTATAAAAGCACAAATGGGCTTGCCTGATATGAAATTACCCATTCAATATGCATTGGCCTTTCCTCAAAGAATTGCAAATAATTTTCCTCGGTATGATTTTAAAAAACCTGGCACTTTAACTTTTGAAGAGCCAGATATGAAAACATTTAGAAATCTTGCTTTAGCAACTGAAGCATTATATAAGGGAGGAAATATGGCTTGTTTAATGAATGCGGCTAATGAAATGGCTGTGTTTGCATTCCTTAGAAACAGAATTGGATTTTTAGATATTACTGAAGTGGTTGAACAAACCATGAATAAAATTGCTTTTATTGAAAAGCCAACTTTACAGGACTATTTTGATAGCGACGCAGAGGCACGTAACTTTGCGGCTTCTCTATTACATATGTAATCATTAATTGAGCAAAAAAGAAGGGGTTTTATATGATGTTATTAGCTATTGATTGGGCAAGTGTTGGAGTAAAAGCTGGCCAGTTTATTTTATCATTCTCCATATTAGTTGTTTTACACGAACTAGGACATTTTTTACCTGCAAAATGGTTTGGTTGTAGGGTAGATAAATTTTATTTATTCTTTGATCCTTGGTTTAGTTTGTTTAAAAAGAAGAAAGGAGATACGGAATATGGATTGGGTTGGATTCCATTTGGGGGCTATGTAAAAATAGCAGGGATGATAGACGAAAGCATGGATAAAGAGCAAATGAAAAAACCTGCTGAACCTTGGGAGTTCAGGTCTAAACCAGCTTGGCAAAGATTGATTATCATGGTGGGCGGTGTTGTAGTAAATATTCTTTTAGCTATCGTAATATTTATTGGAATTACTTGGTATTGGGGAGATGAGCAGTTGCCTGTAAAAAATTTAAAATACGGTGTTCATGTAGATTCTTTAGGAAAGTCTATAGGTTTAAAAGACGGTGATAATGTTGTTGCAATGGATGGTAAAGCCATCGAAAATTTTGGATCAATTGAATCTGAATTGGTTTTGACTGAAGCTAAAAAATTAACCGTTATTAGAGATGGTCAACCATTAGAAATTGTAGTTCCCGAAAGTTTTATGCAAAAAATTGTGGAACAGAAAAAATTCAGTGGAATGCTTGTGCCGCAATACCCAGTAATAGTTGATTCCGTTAGTAGTACTGCAGTATTCAATGCCGGGGAATTAAGAAAAGGGGATACTTTGATAGCTATGAATGGGAAATCATTTACTTATTATCAGGAGTTTGACCAATTAAAAAAATCAGCTGCCAACACTGTTGCACAGTTAACTGCAATTAGAGGCAAGGATACTGTTCAAATTAAGGCATTGGTAAATGATAAAGGTGCAATTGGATTTTTCCAAGTTAGCCCATTGACTATTTTGGGAACTGAGCATATCCAATATGATTTAATGGCTTCTATCCCAATTGGTTTTACACGTTGTTGGGAAACATTAGATCGTTATGTAACTGGTTTAAAACAATTATTTACTGGTAAAGTAAATGCCAGTGATTCTTTAGGTAGTGTAATTAGTATTGGAAACACTTTCCCTGGAGTTTGGGATTGGGAGCGTTTTTGGACTTTGACAGGTATTTTCTCTATTGTATTGGCATTTATGAATATTCTGCCAATTCCTGCTTTAGATGGAGGACATGCTTTATTTACTTTGTATGAAATGGTTTCTGGAAGAAAACCTGGCGATAAATTCATGGAATATGCCCAAATGGCAGGAATGATCCTCCTTATGGGATTAATGGCATACGCTTTGGGGTTAGACTTTTGGAGATTATTTAAATAGACTTACGGGGCCGTTTTGGTTTTGACAGCATAGGTTACGGTTGGTGTAAGCATGCAGTGCGTTGGATAATTAGCACTTTAATCTGAATATTCAACCATTAATTGGCAATACTCAGTATGCCATGGCTGCTTAATCAGTGATTAAGTAACCATTTGGGCCGCCGCACAGGTTCGCTTCTTTCCATGTGCCGCCGCCGACTCAAAACAAAAGGAGATGCTGCAATAGTAGGCTGTGCCTATTGCTTAAGATTATCCAGCTAAGTGATGAATTGGTTTGTTCTTTTCCGGTTCGTCGCCTACAACTAATAAAGAAATAAGCATGTAGAAAGCTAATGGTCACGATGTTTGGACACCGGTTCGAGTCCGGTCGGCTCCACTAAGACAAGATAAACCCAGTCAATATTGATTGGGTTTTATTTTTTATAGTCTCTTTTTTGCCAAACTAAATTTTCAAGTACAAGTAGATTATTATATGCAGGACTATAATAGTAGAACGTACCTAGTTTAGATTTAGTGAGAAACTTCTTTAAATAATTGGGATAAATGGTTCCCATATTGGCAATAAAGAATGCAAATGATTCGTCTTCAATTAATGTTGTTAAATCTTGATTCGGGGCAATTTGAATTGTCGGCGATTTAGCTCCCCACTTTAATAAAGAAGTGCTTAGTAGGATGCGTTCCATAAATGAATTCGAATGTTTAAATAGATTGAAGGCCTGTTCAATTAATTGTGGTTTATGAACTTCCAATGCAGGAATTGTTTTTAGAGACATTAAACGGGATAAATGATAAAACACAATGGATTCTTTTACATAATGTGGTGAAATGTAATTGGCGTTATTGATATGTTTCTGCGTTCGAACCGCATCTTCAATCAAATACAAACTTGATGAATCAGCGGCACTCCATTCTAACCCATAGTATTGAACAAAATAAAGCAAATTGCTTAGAACACTTATATCAAATTCTATGGGCATTCTTTTACCAAACCAAGTTGAATAAGCACCTAAATATTGGTATTCCTTGAAAGTATTATTGACTATTTTCTTACCATTGTTGGCGTGTTTTTGCATCAATTGATGAATCAGTTTTGCCACTGAGTCTTTGGCTTGCATTGCCATTAATATAATCACCGTATCATCCATATCGTCGGGAAGGGCTCTGCTTCTGTTTAGGAGATTCATCCAACCTCCATTGGGAAAAATTTGAGGAGTATCAGTTGGCCAAAAATTATAAGTAGGAAGATTGTTTCTCTTATTTTGAAATTTTGAAAATACCTGGTTAGCCTTATCAATTATCTGATTGGCTAACTGCTGTTGGGAGTAAGATAATTCTGGTTTAATGTTCTGCAAAGTAAATGACACTAATCCTGTAAAGAACGGATTGATATCTGCTTTAAATCGGTCTTTGTTATGTGCATACATCCGATAGGAGGGAATGGACCCTTTGGGAAATATCCCTGTTTCATTCACTTGTAAATGCTCAATTCTTTTCAGTAGTTGAGTAATAAGCAGGCTGTCATTCGCGAAGCTGCTTTTAGAATAAATAAGGAAAATTAAACTAATGAGGTATTTCATGAATTCATCAAATATCAAAAGTATTGAAATTGCCCCATTAAAACTTCTTACAACTCTGTTGTTTAAATCTGCAATATAAATAGCAAAAAACTTATTGATATTTATGGTCTGTAATAAATTTAAATCATCATAAATTAATTAGACAGAATGATTCGGCTTATTAAGAGTTTAATGGTTATTTTTTCATTGGTTGTATTGCAAAGTTTTTTGTGGATTCAAGATGACTCAAGTGCAATTATTGGAGTTTGGAAAACTGGGGATGGAAATGCAATGGTTCGTATTTATAAGAATGGCGAGAAATTTCAGGGCAAGATTGTTTGGTTAAAAGAGCCCATTGATCCGGAAACAGGTAAACCTAAATTAGATAAGAATCATTCAGAGGAAGCCAATCGCACTAGACCTATTCTTGGCCTTGTAAATATTTGGGGCTTCTCTTCTAAAGAGAAAAATATTTGGGACGAGGGTAATATCTATGACCCTAAAAATGGCAATACTTATTCTTGTACCATGAAATTAATCAACGCCAATACATTAGAAGTGAGGGGTTTTATTGGGGTTTCATTAATTGGTAGAACCGATACTTGGACTAGACAAGTTGCAAAATAGGTTTTAGCTCCAATTGATTTTTAGGGCGATACAAGATTGATGCTAATATTGAAATACAAGGGGTTTCCTAAATTGCTGGTGAAATAGCGTTGGCTATTTTGTTTTGAATTGTATTCATTCATTACATCAAATCTCCAGTTGTATCTCAGCCCGGCTTGCGCGCTTAACCAAATAAAACCACTTATTTTTTTATCCCATATTATTCTTGGTTTTAATTCTCCTCTTTGAATAAATACTTCTCCGTTTGAACTGTTTGGTAAGTTCATCCAGAATTGATTGCCTTCCAATTCAAAACCCAATTGTACAATATTAGTGGTTGAAAAATTATATCTTAAGTGTCCACGTGCTGGGAGTAATAGTTCCATTCCCCAACGATCATTAAAGGTTTTATTCCACAATAATACCGGTATATGTAGAATTTGTCCAGCACGGTAGGTTCTAGAAATACCAGTTCCAATCATTTTCTTTTCTGAAGTTTTCCAACCATAAATCAATGTGCCACTTATTGTAATGGCTTTTCCATTTATTTCGCTCAATTGTTGAAAAACTCCGTTAATGTCTGCACTTGCTTGAGCAATTAAAAAATTCTTTTCATTCAAAGGTTTAAAAATAGTTGTATTAATTCCTGCTGTTTTCATTGATTGATTATCTAGCCTGCTTGCAAAAGAATTAGCACTTGCATTCTCTATGGAATATTTACTAGACCAAAAATTTGCACCCATTTGCCAAATGAGTTTATTGGTTGATATAACAGGAATATTTACTTGTGCCCGAATTGCGGAAACTTGATTAACCTGAAAATTTTGAGTTGCAGGTAATAATGCACCAAGAGGCACACCTGGAAGCGCAAATCGCCCTTGGTACTCATAACCCAAACTAAGAATTCGTTGAGGTGTTTGGTTCAATACTTTTTGAGTGGCGAATCTTTTTACCCCCTCTGCATCACCAAATTTACTGTAATCAAAATTCTCAGTACTATCGGTTTGTGCCCTTAACTGCGCAGAAAATATCATCAGACATGCTAAAAAATAATATTGCATTTTGTACTATTTGTAAATCGTAAATGACAAATATATCCTTCCTGCTTTTTGCTTGTTTGATGTTTAATTTTCTATTTATAACCTACGGTTGTATTTGTTTTTTATTCGTTATCAGTTATAAGTAATGTGCCTTGTACATATTTTTCATTGTGTTGAGTTGCATCTAAACCTAGTTCTTCTTCTTCTGAGCTAACCCTTAAGGGAAGCATGACGCTGATTAATTTGAAAATGCATAGTGATACAGTAAAACTGAATGTAACTACAATTAGCAGTGCTTTAACTTGAGTAATAAAGAATGCAGTATTCCCGTATAAAAGCCCTTCTGCTCCGGCTCCATTAACTGATTTGGAGGCAAAAACGCCAGTCATCAACATGCCTACCATTCCTCCAACACCATGGCATGGAAAAACATCTAGTGTATCATCTAATGAAGATTTTGATTTGTAGTAAACGGCCAAATTTGAAATGATTGCTGCAATAAAGCCAATGAAAATACTTTGAGGTACTGCAACAAAGCCAGCGGATGGTGTAATTGATACAAGGCCAACAACCGCACCAATACAAAATCCTAAAACTGAAGGTTTTTTGCCCCTCATTACATCAAAAAACATCCACGATAATCCTGCAGATGCAGAAGCAGTATTGGTTGTTGCAAATGCAGAAACAGCAAGTGCATTTGCTCCCAATGCCGAGCCTGCATTAAAACCAAACCAGCCAAACCATAATAAACCAGTTCCAATTAAAACATAAGGGATATTGGCAGGGGGAATTTCAATTTGTTCTAAATGCGCTTTTCTTCTTTTTAATACTAATGCTCCGGCTAATGCTGCACATCCAGCAGATATATGAACAACTGTTCCACCTGCAAAATCCAATGCACCCATTTTAAATAAGAATCCTTCTGGATGCCAAGTCCAATGGGCTATAGGAGCATATACTAATAAACTGAATAAGGCAATGAATAAAATATAAGAAGTGAATTTCACTCTTTCTGCTACAGCTCCAACTACTAAACCTGGAGTGATAATGGCAAACATTAGTTGGAATAAAGCAAACAATCCAAGCGGTATTGTTGGTGCCAAACTCCAGGGAGCACCACTGTTAATCCCTTTCATAAAAAGGTATGTGGTAGGATTCCCAATAAATCCTCCTAATGATTCTCCAAAACATAGACTATAACCTACTGTAACCCAAATAATAGTTACTACTCCAGTTGCAACTACACTTTTGATCATAGTAGAAATCACATTTTTTCTATGTACCATTCCTCCATAAAAAAAAGCCAAACCTGGAGTCATTAAAAATACCAATGCAGTTGCTACCAAAATCCAAGCAATATCCGCCCCGTTGTAAACCCCTTCTTTGTCTTCAAAATTCAATTCAGGTGGGGCAAAAATGGCTAGAATTGCCACTATAAGCAAAATCAAAAATGGTGTGACGTTGTAAAAATTGAGCTTTTTCTGATACATGATTAAAGAATTTATATTTATAATATAAATTAAAAAGTACAAATTAATCAAATTAGTCGTAAGATGGGGTAAATAAAAAAGTATATAATTATTTTTTATATGAAATTTTGAATTAGTACTATCACTTTAATACTCCTAAACAATCTTTAAATTGGGCCATAATTTAACATGATGCCTCCCTTTACCCAACAACTTATTGAGTTTTACCAATTATTACCACATCCAGAAGGTGGTTATTATAAAGAAACCTATCGGTCATCTGAATTAATACTTACGAATAGTTTGCCTGATAGATTTATGGGTAACCGTAATTTTTCAACTGCCATTTATTTTTTGTTGGAGGCTGATTCTTTTTCTGCCTTTCATCGAATAAAATCGGACGAATGTTGGCATTTTTATTCAGGAGATGCGGTAGACATTCATGTTTTACACAACAATGGAAATTACGAATTAATAAAACTAGGTTCTAATATAGAAATGGGAGAACAATTTCAAGCTATTGTACCTTCAGGGGCTTGGTTTGCATCAAAAACAAATGGAATTTATTCTTTAGTTGGTTGTACTGTCTCTCCAGGGTTTGATTTTGCTGATTTTGAATTAGCGAAAGCAGCTGAATTAGCAGAAAAGTTTCCTAATCAATTTGAATTGATTCAACAATTTTGTAGGTCTTAGCGGTTATAATGTATTAATAAGTAGCCTGCCACACTTAAAAGCAATACAACAAGGATTACTACGATTAGCCATTGTTGATCTTGTATTTTTCTTTTCCTATTCCTTTTGTGGGATCTAGAGATTTGTTTTTTTAGTTGTTGATTTAGGGTATTGGTTATTGCAATAATATTTTCTTTCGATTTAAATTGAGACAATCCTTCCATTGCATCATTTTCAAAATCGGATGTAGCCATTTTTTGTTCAATAGCATTCATTTCGTCTTCAGAGATATCTTTACCTAGGTATTTCAGTAATTCCTCGTTAGATAAATCAGTTTCTTTTTTAAATATGTCTTTCCAATTGTTCATTAAAAAGATTGTTTTTTCTCCATTAAAATTTTCAAGTTCCTTTTCCCATTCTGAATATTACTTTTTACTTGTAATAAACTAAATCCAGTGATAGCGCTTATTTGCTGATAACTTTTCTTTTGGAGATAAAATAAAGTTATGCAAGTTTTTTGCTCCAAATTGAGTTCTTCTATTGCAGCTTCTAATAAGTTTAAATTTATTTCCTTTTCAATATTTGAATTTTTTTCTGTTTCTTCTATTTCTGCTATTGCAGGGGCATGATCAATGGATATATAAGCTTTTTGGTCTCTTAGCTTCATTAAACAGTAATTACAAGCTATTTTATATAACCAACTCTTTGGATATTCCACCTGGTATTTATCAAACTCATTCAGGGCTTTCAAAAATATTTGTTGAACAGCATCTTTTGCCTCTTCTTCATTTTTGAGGTACTTCATGCATACTCCAAGTAACAACATTGTATAACGTTGAAGCAAAATACCTAGCCATTCCTTATTTAGGTCGGTTTGGTACTTCTTTAAAAGCTCAAGGTCTGTAATATGTTTAAACGCTTGTTGAATCACTTGTTAAATTAACTCATTTTTGTTAAGATGCAAGCTTCATAAATTTCCATATCTTTCAATAAAAAAATTGAATGGCATTTGTTGTAGCAATTGTAGCGGTTGCCCCATTAAGAGCAGAAGCTGCACATCAAAGTGAAATGGTTAGCCAAATCTTGTTTGGAGAAACCGCCGAAATAATAGAAGGAGGGGCTCTCTTACAAACAGGAACATTTACTAAAATCAAATGTTTGAGTGATGGGTACGAGGGGTGGTGTCAGAGTGCACAGTTGGTCCTAATCTCAGATGAAATGGTTATGCAAAGATCCAATCAGATCATGCCTGCATATATAAATACAATGCTATTAAATGGGACTAAAATGCAGCTTCCTTTTGGTGCTTCATTGGAACTTTTTCAATCACAACAACTTAGCCTCCCTGGTTTGACTTTTAAATATGATGGGCAAGTTTTTATACCTGGCGATATATTATTTAATCTTGAATCAGTAAATCGTATTTCGCAACTATTTATCAATACTCCTTATTTGTGGGGCGGACGGTCTGTTTTTGGTATTGATTGCAGTGGATTTGTACAACAAGTTTATAAATACTTCAATATTCAATTACCTAGAGATGCTTACCAACAAGCTGAAATTGGAACCAATATAGGGTTCCTTGCCGAGTCCAAATGTGGAGATCTTGCCTATTTTGACAATAAAGAAGGCAAAATTACTCATGTAGGTATTTTATTAGATGCCCACACTATCATTCACGCGTCGGGAAGGGTTCGCATTGACCATATTGATCAAGCTGGCATTCTAAATAAGGAAACGGGTGAAAGAACACACCAATTAAGAATAGTTAAGCGCCTTGTATAGGAGAAAACTACATTAAATCCATTCCTTTGGCAAAATAGGTAACAGTACCAGGAAGCGCTAACCAAAAGAATTCACGATAGACAAATAGGAGTACAATTAAAGCTGCAAGCCAAAAAAAGAATAACGCCCAATATTTACCAGTGGATTGTTTTGCTTCCATTTTATAGTATTTTATGCAAAGATAAGGGGGCGGAATCAATTCACCCGCTAATGAGAGGTGCTTTGTTGAATTTTTGTTGGTTCAACCGTGGCGCTTATTTTTTTCTTATCGAAAAACAACATTTTGATGCTCAACAACAATAGAACAACAGCAAATATTTTCTTCATTTTATCATCGCTTAAGCTCAGAGCTAATTTGCTGCCCAAGAAACCTCCAGTAATAAACGCTATTGCAATTAAAAAGACATAATTAAAATTGATTTGCCCCTGTTTATGATACTGCCACACCGCAAGAGCTACTACTGGGAGCATTAAAACCCCCAATGAAGTTCCTTGGGCTTGTTTTTGAGAAAGCCCAAGGAAAAACACCAAAGCGGGTACCATGATGATACCACCTCCAATACCAACTAAGCCACTTAAAAAACCTGCAGCTAGGCCAATAAAAAGTAATAGTAGTAGGGTAGTTACACTCATTTGGTTATTTTATAAATGTCTCTTTATAAAAAGCTATTGCTTCTTCAACAATGGTTAATGCTTTTGCTTTATCACCAAAGTCTTCTACTAAAACTTCTTTCTTTTCTAATCTTTTATATTCTTGAAAGAAATGTCTTAATTCATCAAAGAAATGTCTGGGTAGTTCTTCAATATTATTATAATGGTTTA
The DNA here is from genome assembly GCA_046289145.1 of Sediminibacterium sp. Taxonomy (GTDB): domain Bacteria; phylum Bacteroidota; class Bacteroidia; order Chitinophagales; family Chitinophagaceae; genus Sediminibacterium. The sequence goes on along the minus strand of JBKBWE010000018.1, from coordinate 7,008 downwards.
CCCCCGGGTCTGTTGCTGCAACTGCAATAATTTTATCGTCGGGCTCACCACCATCAATCATTTGCATTACCCCAATTACTTTTGCTTCCATTAGTGTTAATGGTTGAACAGGTAATGACGTAATTACCAATATATCAAGAGGATCTTTATCTCCTCCATAAGTTTGTGGAATAAAACCATAATTGATAGGGTAATAGAAGGAAGAAAAAATGACCCTGTCTAATTTTAATAGGCCACTCGGCTTGTCTATTTCATATTTACATCTTGATCCCTGCGGAATTTCGATGACTGCATTTACTATGCGGGGAGCATTTTCACCAAAATGAACGCCATGCCAAGGATGTAGTACTGTTTGTTGATTCATAAAATTAAATATTGCTTATTTATTTGATTGTTTATAATCTACTAGCCAAATATTATTTCTTTTAACAATGATGGTTTGTTTAGCACTAGTATCTAAAGAGTTGCTATGATAAAGCATTACAGTAGAATCATTTGGTTCGGCTACTTCTTTAATATTGATGGAAGCTAACCTTAATTCTTGTCTTCCTTCTTTATCTTTTTCTCTATATGCAGCTTCAACCGTTGAAAGTAATTGTTTGTTTTTTTCATCGTCTACCATATAAAATGAAGCTTTACTGAAATCTCCTTTTAAGCAAGCAACAATGAATTCCCTTCCTGCATCTAAGCCATTTTCAGCTGGGGTAAAATTTTTAGCAGGGCTACTGCATGCTGTCAATAGCAAAACCAGTAATCCTATCAAAATACTATACATTTTCATAGCGCTAAGTTAGTTAATAATGCCGGTTAAGAATAAATATGCGTTACAAGGCCAAATAATATGGAGCCAATAATTTGCTGAATTCTTTGCTGTATCCATTTCCCTCTTTGATGCTTATATTATCAAAACTAGGATTTGAAGCATTTTTTTCCATTAAAATCATTACTCTAAAATAATCATGAGTATTACTTTGTTTAACCGAAGTTTCTTTGACAGAAAAAAGGCCCAATTTTTCAGCAATGGTCTTCCATTCTTGCAGTCTATTCCATGGTAGTAAAATGGCGGCTTTTCCTGAATCACCCAGAAGTTGAGCCATACAATAGGCCAATTCTGTTAAAGTTAAATTGGCACTATGCATCGCAATATTTCTTTGATTATCCTTGCTTTTTAATTGTTGCTCAAAGAAAGGAGGATTTGAAATAATTAAGTCAAATTGCTTTTCACGTGTTTGTACATATTCAATTATTGATGTTGCATGTACATGCATTTGATCTTTCCATTTGCTTTCTTTGAAATTTGACCTTGCTTGCTCTACCGCCATTGGATTAATTTCTACCGCATCAATGCTAGCTTTGCTATACTGTGCCAACATTAATGAAAGTAACCCGGTGCCAGTTCCAATATCAAGTATGTTTTTTAGACTAGGCATATCTATATTCTCTACAACCCAAGCACCAAATAAGCATGCATCGGTGCAAACTTTCATGGCGGTTTTATCTTGATGAACAGTGAATTCTTTAAATCTAAAAAAGCTATTACTCATTTATTCAATTGCTCGCGTTTATTCTGTTATTCCTTCTAAAGCTAACAAGAAAGCAAAGTTCAGTGCTGTCTCTTTTAGGTAATCAAATCTACCAGATGCGCCCCCATGACCATAGTCCATATTGGTCTTGAGCATTAGAACATTTTGATCTGTTTTCATTGTTCTAAGCCTTGCAACCCACTTAGCTGGTTCAAAATATTGAACCTGACTATCGTGAAGCCCAGTGGTAACTAAAAGGTGGGGATAATTTTTCTTTTCTACATTTTCATATGGGGAATAACTTTTTTGATAGTCATAAAATACTTTCTCTTTTGGATTCCCCCATTCATCAAATTCATTAGTGGTTAAGGGAATGCTTTCATCTAACATAGTGTTTACAACATCAACAAAAGGAACTTCAGCAATTACCCCTTTCCATAACTCTGGCGCCATATTAGCAACGGCACCCATTAATAGGCCGCCGGCACTTCCGCCATTTGCATATAAATGATTTTTGCTGGTATATTTATTGCTAACCAAGAATTCTCCACAATTAATAAAGTCGGTAAATGAGTTTTTCTTCTTTAATAGTTTTCCATCTTCATACCATTGTCTGCCTAAATCTTCTCCGCCACGAATATGTGCTATGGCATAAACAAATCCTCTATTTAATAAACTAAGTGTTGTGCTACTAAAATCGGCGTCAATACTATATCCATATGATCCATAAGCATATAATAAAAGGGGAGCATTTCCATCTTTTTTAAAGCCTTTCTTGTACACCAAAGAAATAGGAATTTTAGTACCATCTTTTGCAGTAGCATAAATTCTTTCGCTGGTATAATCTGTTGGATTATACCCTCCAACTACTTCTTGTTGCTTTTTAAGCTTTTTAGTTTTGGTAGATAGTTCATAATCAAAAACGGAGAATGGTGTGGTTAATGAAGTGTATGTATAGCGTAGAGAAGCGCTATTGAATTCAGGATTGGAACCTAAATTAGCTGAATAGGCAGGTTCGTCAAAATGAATATAATGTTCATCATTACCGCTGTTTTGTTTAATCCTAAGTTGAATCAAACCATTCTTTCTTTCAGTAATTACCGAATAATCTTTGAATGCCTCTACGTTTTGAACTAATACGTCTGATCTATGAGGAATGAGTTCTTTCCAATTAGTATGGTTTGTTTTATCTAAGGGACATTCCATCACTTTAAAGTTCAATGCATTTTCATTAGTTCTAATTAGGAATTTATCATTTAATGCTACAACATCATACAATACATTTTTGATTCGAGGCTGAAATGATTGAAAAACCGACTCAGGTTTATCCGCATTAATATAGAATTGTTCAGACGAAAGTGTTGCTTGAGAAGTGATAAAAATATAACGACCATTTTTTGATTTACTTACTCCTATATAGTTGCTATTGTCTTTTTCTTGATATACAGTTACATCATTTTTGCCTCCATTAATTTGATGACGCATTATTTTTTCAGAGAGCAATGTGACTGGGTGATTCAATGTATAAAAAATAGTATTGTTATCGTTTGCCCAAACCCCATAACCGCTTGTTCCTTCAATATGATCTGGCAATATTTCTCCAGTAGTAATATTTTTAATTTTCAATGTATATTGTCTTCTAGATACTTCATCTATTCCGAAAACCAAGAGGTTGTTGTTAGGACTTACGCTCATGCCGGTAACATTATAATAAGGTTTACCCTCTGCCATTTTATCAACATCCAATAATATTTCTTCTTTAGCGGTTAAACTTCCTTTCTTTCTACAATATTTATAGTATTGTTTTCCTTCTTCAACCCTTGTATAATAGAAATAACCATTTTTAAATACAGGAACAGATTCATCTTTTTCTTTAATTCTTGCTTTCATTTCATTAAACAACTTTGATTGCAAGTCTTTGGTTCCTGCCATCATTTTCTCTGTATAATTATTTTCTTCCTTGAGATAGTTCAATACTTCTGTACTATCTGATCCTTTTTTAAAATAGTCAATCATCCAATAATAGGGGTCAGGAACAGTATCTCCATGCAATATTCTAATATGTTCTTTTTGTGCCGCAATAGGGGCTTTTTCTGCTGGCCAGTTATATGCTATTTTTTTCATATTTGTACTTTCTGAACAACTGCTTATCAATAAGATAATCACTAAAATGGGTAAGTTTCTTTTCATAGATTGTTCATTTTCACATGGAAAATAATTAAAATCATGCATATAAAACCGAAAGAAACAATTTATCGTAAATAGGCTGTAAACAATTAATTATGGTATCTATTATTTCTAAGCAAAGAGCTGCATCACGCCGATTAATATATTTTGGTGTGGTTGCATTAACAGTAATACTCGGTACAGGGGTGATTAATCATACAAGGGGATTATGGCTATCGGCATATATTCTTTACATTTTTGCTGCTGCAATTGGGATTATTATGCTTTTAGACTATCATGGCTATAAAAAATACAAAAATGCCAGCTTAGTAATTACGATTAATTTCTTTTTGAGTTGTATTACTACAGTGGAGGGATTAGATGCTGGCGGGTATTTGTTTATTATCCCTACAATTTTCGCTTTGGTTTTTATGTTAGGAAATACAAGAGAATATAAGGCAGAAGTTATTGGGTATTTTGTCATTAGTGTATTAAGTTTTACACTGTCTATTTTATTTATCCCAGAGAAAAGTAATTGGCAAAATATTACCAATGATATATATGCAAAAATGTTTACTACCAATGCAATTGCTGTAGTTGTTTTATGTGCTGTATTTGCTTATATCGGTATTTATTTTGAAAGACAAGTTTATGAGCGTTTGGTAAATGAACGCAATAAGGCAAAGCACCAGGAACAAATGATTAGAGAACAAAATGGCTACTTGAGAGAAATAGCATTCATGAGTTCTCATACAGTTCGTGCCCCATTAAGTAATATCTTAGGATTAGCTGCTTTAATGAGAGATGTTCCAAATGACCCAGATACTCATTCTTTGGTGATGGATGGTATTCAAAATTCAGCAAAAGATTTGGATAATGCGATTCATCATATGGTATCTAAAACGGGCAATTTAATTAGGCGATAATAGGGGATTGTTATAGCAAAAAAGTCCCGGCTTGCATTCGCATCCGGGACCAATTTTTTCTTTTTAAAGAGGTACTTTTTCTTTATTTATCTGCACTTAAGCTAGCGCCTAAGTACTCTGAATTTAATCGAGCAATATTTGTTAATGAAATTTCTTTAGGACAAGTTGCTTCACATGCACCTGTATTGGTACATGCACCAAATCCTTCCTTATCCATTTGTGCCACCATATTCATAACACGAGATTTCCGCTCTGGCTCACCTTGAGGTAACAAAGCTAGATGACTCACTTTAGCACTTAAGAAAAGCATTGCAGAACTGTTTTTACATGCTGCAACACATGCCCCACATCCAATACACATTGCCGCTGCAAAACTATTGTCAGCATTGTCTTTATTAATTGGTAAGGCATTTCCATCCACCGCGTTACCTGTATTTACACTAATATATCCACCTGCTTGAATAATTCTATCAAAAGAACTTCTGTCTACAGTTAAATCTTTAATTACAGGAAATGCATTGGCTCTCCATGGTTCTACCACAATAGTATCTCCATCTTTAAAAGCACGCATATGCAATTGACAAGTGGTATTGGCTTGCCAAGGTCCGTGGGGTTTGCCATTGATATACATAGAACACATTCCACAAATACCTTCTCTGCAATCATGGTCAAATGCAACAGGTTCTTCTCCTTCGGTAATCAGCTGTTCGTTTAACACATCAAACATTTCCAAGAAACTCATCTCAGAGGAAATATTTTTTACTTGGTAGGTTTTAAAGTCTCCTTTAGTATTGCCGTTTTTTTGTCTCCAAACTTTTAGGTTTAGATTCATATGATAATGTTCCATTTTGTAAAATTAATTCAGTTAAACAATGCTTTTAAAGCGAATCTTATTTGTAGTTACGCTGGGTTGGTTTAATTACTTCATAGTTCAATGGTTCTTTATGTAATTCCCATTGATGTTCACCCTTCAATTCCCAAGCAGAAACATACATATGACCTGCATCGTCTCTTAAAGCTTCTCCTTCAGGGGTTTGGAATTCTTCTCTGAAATGTCCGCCGCAACTCTCATCTCTAGTTAATGCATCAACGCACATTAATTCGCCTAATTCAATAAAGTCTGCAACACGGTTTGCTTTATCTAATTCGGTATTCATTTCGTTTACTTCTCCAGGAATTCTAACATCACTCCAAAACTCTTTCTTTAAAGCTTGAATTTCTTTAATGGCTTGCTCCAGGCCTTCTTTATTTCTAGCCATGCCGCATTTGTCCCACATGATTTTTCCTAAACGCTTATGAAAACTTTCAACGGATTGCTTTCCTTTAATATTCATCAAAAGATTGATTCTATCACTTACTGCTTTTTCTGCTTCTTCAAATGCAGGGTGAGAAGTTTCTATTGCTTTGTTATAAATTTCGTCGGCTAAGTTATTTCCTAGGGTATAAGGGATTACAAAATATCCATCAGCCAAACCTTGCATTAATGCAGAAGCTCCCAAACGATTAGCTCCATGATCACTAAAATTGGCTTCACCCAAGGCATATAACCCAGGAACTGTTGTTTGTAATTCGTAGTCTACCCATAACCCCCCCATGGTGTAGTGAACTGCTGGATAAATTCGCATTGGTACTTCGTAAGGATTTTCTCCAGTAATCTTTTCGTACATATCGAAAAGGTTGCCGTATTTAGCTTTTACCACTTCTTTACCCATTGCAATGATTTCTTCTTCTGCTACATTGCTTCTACCTTGTTTACCAGCTTCAATTTTACCATATCTTAAAATGGCATCGGCATAGTCTAAGTAAACAGCTTGTTTACTGCTACCAACACCGTATCCTGCATCGCAACGCTCTTTAGCAGCTCTTGATGCAACGTCTCTTGGTACTAGGTTACCAAAAGCTGGGTACCTTCTTTCTAAATAGTAGTCTCTTTCTTCTTCAGGAATATCAGTTGCTTTTCTAGTATCGTTTTGTTTTTTTGGCACCCAAATTCTACCATCATTTCTTAATGATTCAGACATTAAAGTTAATTTACTCTGGTGGTCTCCACTAACAGGAATACAGGTTGGGTGAATTTGCGTAAAACAAGGATTAGCAAATGCTGCCCCCTTTTTATGCGCTTTCCAAGCAGCGGTAACATTACTTCCCATTGCGTTGGTAGATAAATAAAATACGTTTCCATAACCTCCAGAACACAATAAAACGGCATGTCCAAAATGTCTTTCTAGTTTGCCATTCACTAAATCTCGTGCAATGATTCCTCTCGCTTTACCATCAATAGTTACCACATCTAACATTTCGTGTCTGCTGTACATGGTTACATTGCCTAAGGCTACCTGACGTTCTAATGCTTGGTAAGCACCAATTAATAATTGCTGACCAGTTTGACCTGC
>JBKBWE010000291.1:0-3504 GCA_046289145.1 Sediminibacterium sp. | reverse complement strand
TAGTAATCATAGCCACTTTCGGATTCAGCTCATTGGTGGATGATCCCATTCCCTTTAAAAAGTTTGGCTATACTCCCCAACAAGCAGCTGCCAGATTATTGGATCGATTTAGTTTTGGTGCCAAGCCAGGTCAAGTAGATGCAGTGGTTAATATGGGTTTGAAAAACTGGTTGGAACAACAGTTCGCGGCCAATATACCCAATATCGCACTAGAAAAAAGACTGTCTAATTTTAAATCATTATCGCTCTCTAACGATACCATTGTAAACACCTATTTAAACGCTGGTCAGGTTATTCGTTTAGCAACTAGAAAGGGTATCATCAATAGAGATTCAATTAAGGGAGAACCTAAAGAATATAGAGAGCAGGTTCGTGTTATCATGGAACAAGAAGGGTATAAACCTATTCTTGAATTGCACCGAGAATTGGTGAATCAAAAAGTATTGAGTGCAGCATACAGTAATAATCAATTGCAAGAAGTACTCACCGATTTTTGGTTTAATCATTTTAATGTTTCTGTTACCAAAAATCAATGCCAGCAATTTGTATACACCTATGAGCGAGATGCTATTCGTCCTCATGTGATGGGAAAGTTCAAAGACTTGTTATTGGCTACTGCACAACATCCAGCCATGTTAGAATATTTAGACAATGCAAGTAGTGTGAGCATAAAAAATCAACCTAGGGCAAATATGGCAGCGCCAAGAAATGCTAGAGGCTTGAATGAAAACTATGCACGTGAAGTAATGGAATTGCATACACTAGGCGTTGACGGTGGTTATACGCAAGCAGATGTTACTACAGTTGCCAAAGCATTAACAGGATGGACAGTCATGCCCTTGGCAAAAGATGCCCCGGCAAGAAATTTATTGGAGCGATTGAATCCAACGCAGTTAGAAAGAAGGGGGTTTGTAATGAAAGGCGATTTCTTATTCAGAGCAGATCAGCACGATAATGAGGCTAAAACAATTTTGAATAAAAACTTTCCTGCCAACGGTGGATACCAAGAAGGGATTGATGTGTTAACCATGTTGGCAGAGCATCCATCTACAGCAAAATTTATTTGCACCAAGTTGGCCACCAGATTTGTAAGTGATACACCTTCTGCGAGTTTAATTAAAAACATGGTGAAAACATTCCAATCAACCGATGGAGATATCAAAGCGGTTTTGCGCACCATGGTGTATGATCCCGCATTTTGGAAAAAATCGATTTCGCATGAAAAAGTAAAGTCGCCTTTTGAAATGGTGATTAGTGCCGTAAGGGCAACCAATGCACAAGTGATACAACCCTTTCAATTATTTAATTGGTGTACCAAAATGGGGCAACGTTTTTATTATTACCAAGCGCCAACGGGTTTTCCAGATAGAGCTTCTAATTGGATTAATACGGGTGCATTGCTCAACAGAATGAATTTTGGTTTGGCATTTGCTTCACAAAAAATTCCTGGAGTAAGAATGGATTTAGCTGCTTTGAATAATTACCATGAACCTGAAAGCGCTATTGATGCGTTAACGGTCTACAGCAATATTTTATTACCCCAACGAGATCATTCTGCTAATATTAAACGATTGATTCCTTTGGTGAATGACGAAGCAGTAGAAGAAAAAATTAGTAAAGCTGCAACAGCAGATAAAACTGCTGAACAAATGATATTAGATAAGGGAACAAAAAACATGTTGTCGCAAGTAGTAGGAATCATTATCGGCTCACCCGAATTTCAAAGAAAATAATATGAGTAGTAGAAGAGCATTTATGCGATCAGGTGCAATGGCACTATTTGCAACAGGCATTGCGGGTGGGATTCCTGCATTTATCACTCGAGCGGCTGCAGCAGGAATGCCCCCTGCTCCCTACAAAAAAAATAAAGTATTGGTATGCATATTCCAAAGAGGAGCCATGGACGGACTCATGGCGGTTACACCTTTTACGGATATGGAATTAAAAAGGGCAAGACCCACTTTGTTTATGGAACCCACCAATGGTGCGGGTAAATTATTTGATTTGGATGGGCAGTTTGGATTGCATCCCAGCTTTGCTTCCTTGCAACCATTCTTTGCAGACAAAAGATTAGCCATCGCACATGGAGTAGGTAGTCCGAATACAACCCGTAGTCATTTTGATGCACAGGATTATATGGAATCGGGTACGCCCTTTAGCAAGAGCACATCCAGTGGTTGGTTAAATAGGGCCGTAGGTTTAATGGGTCATGATGCCAGTCCGTTTAGGGCAGTGAGTATTACTGGTGCATTGCCAAGAAGTTTATATGGAAGCCAAGAAGCATTGGCCATTAGTAACCTAGCAGACTTTGCCCTTCAAACCAAGGGAAACCCAATGGCTGCTAATTTAACTGCAGGCTCTTTTGAAGAACTGTATGAACAAACCAGTAATCGTTTATTGAATAGAGCAGGAAAAGAAAGTTTTGAAGCATTAAAAATGCTGAATGTAAATGATATCAAAAATTATCAACCTGTTGCGGGCGTGATATACCCCAACAGCCCACTCGGTAATTCATTAAAACAAATTGCCGTACTCATCAAAATGAATATAGGATTGGAAGTAGCATTTTCAGAGAGTGGGGGATGGGACACGCATTTTAACCAAGGTACCCTTAATGGTGTATTTGCTCGCAACGTGCGAGACTTTAGTGATAGCATTGCAGCGTTTTGGAATGATATGAGCGGTTACCAAGATGATGTAACCGTAATGACCATGACCGAGTTTGGTAGAACCGTTGCACAAAACGGAACAGGTGGCACCGATCATGGAAGAGCCAGTTGCTCATTTATTTTAGGCAATGACGTACAAGGCGGAAAAGTATATCAACAAATAGGTTCACTCGCCAAAGATCAATTAGAAGACCAACGAGACCTACCTGTTACCACTGATTTTAGATCGGTGTTTAGCGGAGTAGCCAATAAACATATAAATATCAACAATAACAATGTATTGTTTCCGAAATGGGAGGGGAAGGCGTTGGAGATTATTCGTTAATGCTCAATACCGTGTTTTCACGGTATTTTTTGTAGTAGTATTTCTCTATTGAAATAAAGACTAGTATTGGTGAATATTATTCAAACACCAATCATTTATGCGTCTATTGAAATTCCCCCCCCCCATATTTTCTCACTTTAGTATTGTTTTTATTTGCTAGTTTATTTTTCTCGGGTTGCAAAAAAACAGGAGATGTTATAAAGAAAGAATTGCCAGAAAATATTTCAAAACAAGAATTACTGCTTTGGATTAACAATTACCAAAAGTTAATGCCTGGTGGGCCTAAGCCAATCCTAGAGAAAACTTTAAAAACATACTATAAAGGGCAAATGATTCTAAAAATGCCATTAAGTAGCGGTGGCGGGAATCTTTATTTTGCTAAAACTGATCATTTAGAAGTACAATTTATCCGAATCGTTTCAGCAGATGATCAGATTAATACGCCGTTCAATGGATATTATGAGTTCATAAATATGAATACCTATGAGTATAAAAAGATAATTTTTAAAC
>JBKBWE010000017.1:951-18875 GCA_046289145.1 Sediminibacterium sp. | reverse complement strand
TGCGGCTATAACCCCACCAGATTTATTTACAGTAATATCAATAGCTACTTTTGCATTTTCATTGAAGTCGTCTTCAAAAGAAGGCAATTTGGTAATTCTTCTACCATCTAAACCGCTTCTTATATCAACTCCTCCCTTTCCACCTAAACCACCGTTTCCGCTAGAGGCATTTCCTTGGTAACTGTCTGAATTAATATTTCCTGTAGGTTTTCCTTGATCTCCTTTTCCACCAGCAATACCTTGGTTGGTTATTCCATTGTAACTATCTGCTAAATTTCCACCACTGCCTTTATTAGTATTGCCACTGAACACTGCTTTTGGCTTTGGGTTGGGTGGAGCTAGGCTGCTGTTATTGTTAGGTTTACTATTTAATTTAACAGTGCGTTGATTTAATGGAACATCTTCTTCAGATGAATTGTTTTCAGGGATTGAAATGGTTTCTTCTGATGGATTAATTGCTGTATTATTCTCTTCTTGACTTGCTGTACCAATTGAAGCAGGAGGGACTGATCCATAACCTGTTTCTGCATCGCCTAAATTAACTTCAATGCCTTCGCCTCCTACAGGTTCCTGAATGGCTGGCTGTTGATATTGTACATAAAAGAATATAGAAAAAAGAATTACAGTTATAACTAAAGTTATAATACTGGCTTTAAGTTGATCCTGCTTTTCTAACAGCTGCTCTTGATTCATACACATTAAAATTACAATAATACCCTAAGTAATATTGGAATAGAACGTTAATCCTTTAAAAAGATATCATACCCAAATCTTACTAATGTAGCCATTACCACCAGCAAAAAGAAAATTCGGATAAACTGATTGCCTTTGTAGATGGCCAATTTTGCTCCTAATATTCCCCCAATTGCATTGCATACTGCCATTGGTATGGCAACAGACCAAAGTATAGTTCCTTTTAACATGAATAAAGAGATTGACCCTAAATTAGTGGAAAGGTTGATTAGTTTGGCATAAGTTCCAGCTTTTAAAAAATCAAATCCCAATATTCCAATAAAAGCCATGATAAAAAAACTACCAGCCCCAGGTCCTATGAACCCATCATAAAATCCAATCACTAAGCTGATTATAATGGCATACTTTAATTGTTTCTTATCAGTTAATTGTTTGTGTACAGTTTGGCCAAAGTTTTTCTTAGAATAAGTATAAACGGCAACTAATATTAACACAATAAAAATAACTGGTTTCATATACTTATTGCTAACAATAGAAAGCAATTGTGATCCTGCAAATGCAGCACAAAAAGCAATTAAACATATTACCCCAACCTGCTTCCAGTTTACGGTCACTTTTTTTAAGTATTGTTTAGCTGCAAATGCAGTACCTGTAAATGCGGGTATTTTTAAGGAGCCCATTACTGTTGCAACAGGAAATTGTGGTAATAGCATAATGCCTGCTGGTAATTGAATTAATCCGCCACCTCCAACAATAGCATCTACAAATCCTGCCAAAAAAGCAAAAATGCATAATAAGATTAGGGTGTTGATATCCATTGTCCCCTTATTTATTTTTAAAAGTGAAATTAGCAATTACTAATCCTGCAATTACGAGTATACCGCTATAGAAATGAATAGGAGTAATGGATTCGCCTAAAATCAAAATTGCTTCAAGGGTGCTGAAAATAGGTATTAAGTTTCCAAATAATACGGTTCTACCAGCTCCCAATTTTGAAATGGCTAAATTCCAACACCAAAATGCTAAAACGGAAGTTCCTATTCCAAGGTATAAAATTGAGCTTATTAGGGTAGTTGACCATTGAGTGGAATTGTCTACTAAAGATTGTTCCAATAAATAAAACGGGAATAACATTAGTGTGCCTATTACAAAAATGATCAGCAAAAATGATAAGGCACTAATTTGTACAGGCTTTTTTCGAACGAGTATATTGTAAACTGCAAATGCAAATGCTCCAGCTAATATCCATGCATCACCGCTTGAAAATTTGAATGAAAGCAATATCTCCCAACTCCCTTTAGATATCAGTAAAACAATGCCAGCAATGCAAATAGTCATTCCGATGATTCTATAAAAACCGAGTCGTTCTTTTAAAAAAACCACTGCCATTATTGTTGCAAAAATGGGAGAGGAGGTTGTTCCAATTAGTGCCATATTGATTGCAGTAGTATTATGCCCCGCAACATAAACAAATGTGTTAAATAGGGCAATTCCTGTAAGTGCAATCAAACTTAATATTTTCCAGTTTGCTTTAATATAGGGAAGTTCAGCAATCACTTTTTTATACGCAAAAGGGAATAATACCAATGAAGCACATGCCCAACGATAAAATGCCAAACTGATTGGGCTAATAGTGTGGCTTACTTTTCTTGCTATAATAAAATTACCAGACCAAAGAAGTGTTGCAATTATTGCAAGTAAAAAACCCTGAACAATATGGTTGCTTAATTTAGACTGCATTATTGTAAAGGAGCTCCTGCAAATTGGTGGTTATAATCCCCTTTAATTCTTTCCATTGGTGGATTAAAATAGCCAAATTTTAAATTGGGAAATTCTTCTTGAATTAAATCCATCATTTGCTTAACACCCAACATTTCACCTGTGTCTGTCATTCCTATTTTACCCATATACCAATCGGGATCAATATTGAAATTTCGCCATTGAATCATATTTAAATTGGTATCTGCAATTAGTTTTCTTAGGGCTTCATATTCTGCTTCGCTATCTGTAATTCCTGGGAAAACAAAATAATTGATGCTGGTCCATCCGCCATAGGTGCGCATCACTTTCAAGCTTTCTATAATGTCTTCAAATGCATAATTATTAGGTCTGTAGTATGCTTCATAAATATGTTTTTGTGCAGAGTTGGTGCTTACCCGCATACTATTTAAACCAGCTTTACAAAGTGCATCTACAGCTGCTGGTTTAGATCCATTGGTATTAATATTTATACTACCTCTGTTGGTGTGTTTTCTGATTTCTATAATCGATTCCCTTATGGTCTCCCACATAAGCAAAGGTTCTCCTTCACAGCCTTGGCCAAAACTAATTATAGGGAAAGGCGCATTCATTAAATGGGGCACTGTAAATTCAACAATTTCTTCTGCCATCGGCTTAAAGGTTAGTCGGTCTTGTGTACTAACAATTGTTTCTTCTTCTGGCTGAAATGAAATACATCCGATACAATTGGCATTGCAGGCGGGTGATGTAGGAACAGGGCATTCCCATCTACCTAAGGAAAAATTTCTTGCAGCAGGACAATGATAAGTCATGCAGCAATTTTCCATCAAATGTTTAACTAATCTGTTTTCTGGATAAGCATGTAACAAATGGGTAGTACCTTCTTTTACTTTTGTATCATCAAACCCAGCCGCTTCTTGGCGAATATCTTTCTCTATTCTAACCGCTGGCACATAATTTTTTTCATTCATCCAACCAACTGCTGTATAACAAAATAATGGAAGTGTTGGAGCATCTGGCATGGTTTCGTATGCAGCAATAAATAAACCAGTATACGCAGGTGGTATAAATGCTGCAACAGCCCATCCTTTTTCGCAAAGTCTCATTTCACCCGTTTCAACATCAATGCCTATGCCTCTTCTTCCCGGTAACTCATATAAGTTTCCACCCTGTGGTAATTCTATCCATTGATCAGATTCAACTGGAAAGGCATCCCATCCTGCACGGCCTACTGCATAAAGGGTGTCATCCTCATAAATGTTTCCCTCGCCATCGGAGTACAATAAAAATGGTTTAACTAACATAAGCTGTTTTTTCTATAAGTGCTTTCGCAAATGCATTAAATTCTTCTTCAGTATTTTTAGTCGTATCAGACTCTAATTCCTTTTGAATTAGTTGATCATTTTTGAAATCAATTGTTAATAGGCCATCCTTCAGCACAACATTATTTAATGCGGCCCATTCATATCTTTTTTTAGGGAAACTATTAAATACTATTTCATTTTCATCAAACGCAATTTCTTCAGGAAATTTTACTTGCTTTTCTAACATTGCAGCCAATAAATAAATCAATGCAATCCATAAGCCATCTTCCATGCTATACCAACCCATTGCGCCTAAAAGAAGTCCAAATCTAAAAAAGGGGGGAGTACCTCTTTTCTTTTGCCAAATACAAAATATACCCCATCCTGCGGTTAATACTGCAAATGCAACCGAAGAAATCCAGTTGATTGAGCCGTTAATAGCATTTCCAATAAAAGCGATTACTGCAATCAGCAGCATTATTTGGCTTACATTATCAACCGTTGTATGGTTTCGCTTTTTTAGTACGATGATATAGTCAAATGTTTTCATTATACCATTAAGTTACAAAGTCTCCATAATAATCTTGCCCCTACATTGCTGTCCCAATCTGTTTCACCTACTCCAATTTCTACCAAATCAAATCCAATTAATTCTCTACCGCTTTCTTTGATTTTTTTAATTAAGTAAATTATTTCTTCACTTTCAAATCCTCCAGGAACAGGTGTGCCTGTGTTAGGGCATAATTTTCTGTCTAATCCATCTATGTCAAAACTAATATATACTTTTTCAGGAAGCTGTTGTATAATTTCCTCCGTTATGTTTTTCCAAAGTTGTCCTTCAAAAAGTCTTTCCTTAATATTTTTATCAAAATAGGTGATTACCCTAAAATTGCTATTGCAGATATATTCCCATTCTTGCTCACAATAGTCCCTTACACCTACTTGTACCAATTTTGTAATTGCTGGAATTTCATTTAATGCATTATACATAATGGATGCATGTGAATAAGTAAAATCTTCATACTTTATTCGAAGGTCGCAATGTGCATCAATTTGTAAAACACCAAAAGAGCCATGCTTCTCTGCAAGTGCTTTCATTAATCCTAGAGGAGTGCTATGATCTCCCCCCAAGAGCCCAACTATCTTTTGTTTGTCTAATATGGATTTGCTTTGTTCGTATACCCAATTATTTAAATAGTTACTGCCCTCATTAATTTCTTTTACACTTTTGCACATGAACTTATTCTTCAATAATTCAGCCCCTTGAGCAATATAGTCTATGTAGAGTTCAGCTTCTTTTCTTAAATAATCGCTTTTAAGCAATAGTTTTTTGTCAATCTCTTTCATGAAAAAACCTTGCTTCCAGCCAGCATTACCATCCATGTCCATTAAGTCTACTTGCATGCTACTTTTAAAAACATGTTCAGCAGCTCTTGCTGTTCCTGCTCCGTAACTCACGGTTACTTCCCAAGGAACGGGAAGTATGATCACTTTTGACTCTTCTTCGGTAAATGGAAGTCCAAAAATATTGTTGTTGGGATTGGCAACTGCGTTGGGATTAAAGCCAGTTAAATCGTTCATGATATGAAGTATTGAAAACGGGGTGCAAGTTAGTTCCTTAATTGGTATTACTATACTATTTTATGGCTTATCTGGGCTCATAATACCTATTAAATGAATCAAATAAGACCTTGAAGGGCAAAAAAGGGAGAAAATAGAGCAAATAAACAGGTATAGCTGCCAAATTCAATCCGTAACTAATCCCGTTTGCAACAGCGAAAAGTACAACTAACCACTTATTTCTGTTGATGATTTTGAATGCCAAAACTGGGTTTAAGCAGAAAGGAATCAATATAGCCCACCAAATAAAGTTGTAAAAAGCATTATTAGCTAGTTCATAGTAACTAATATTGAACAGCAACATCAATAATGCGGTTAATAGGCTCCATGCCCTAGTTGGGATAAAAAAACCAACCAAAACCGCAGTTGAAGCAAGAATGCTAATAGCTGGCCTAAACCAGTTGTTGATATACCAGCTTGATTGTTGAAGTTTTATTTGATAAGGCATTTGATGTAAACCCATTTGTACTACCATAATTATAAAGAGTACCCCAAATACAATTCTTGCCATAAATAGCCTAAAGTCTTCCGTAGTTAGTGCATTCTTATCAGTATTTGTAGACATTTTAGCTATTTGTGGAAAGTTGAAAATTTTAACATGCTTCAATAAACAACAAATCTATTTACCTATTGTTTTTAAATTACCTTTGCACAACAAAATTAGCTATGAAAACTACTCATATTATCATTCTTGTTTTAATTGCTGCGGCTATTGCGGTTTTGGTTCAATACAGTGGAGATCTTACCACTTACGAAACCATTGCATCTGCAAAAGAGAAAGAAGGGAAATTTGTCAATTTAATTGCCAAACTAGACACTACACAAGCAATTGAGTACGATGCTGTGAAAAATCCCAATTATTTAAGCTTTACAGCCATTGATACTTTAGGCAATTCTATTAAGGTTATTTACCATGACACTAAGCCTACCGATATGGAAAAAAGTGAGCGTATTGTGTTAAAGGGTAAAGTGCAAAATAATCAATTTGAGTGCGAGCATATTTTACTCAAATGTCCTTCTAAATACAAGGATGATCCGAGTGCAATGAAGAAACAATTGCAAACTTCTAACTAACTCTTTTATACTTAAGAACTGATACATGAATTATATTGGTGAACATTTACTGCCCGGTCAAATTGGTCATTTTTTTGCCATCCTAAGTTTAGTTGCCTCTTTGTTGGCAACTTTTGCTTTTTTTAAGTCGGCAAGTACGCCATTAAATGAAGACAAACGTCCTTGGCTTTTATTGGCTAGATGGGCTTTTTTTGCTGAAACTATTAGCATCTTAGTATTATTTGGTTGTTTGTATTATATCATCTCAAATCATTTGTTTGAGTATAAATATGCATATACGCATAGTGATTTGAGTTTGCAATTTGAATATTTATTGAGTTGTTTCTGGGAGGGGCAAGAAGGCAGTTTTATGTTGTGGAGTTTTTGGCACTGTGTTTTAGGATGGATACTTATATGGAAAGCAGGGAAGTGGGAAGCCTCTGTAATGACTGTTATTAGCTTTGCCCAATTTTTCATGGCTACCATGTTATTGGGCATGTATTTCTTTGGATCAAGAGTAGGTATTAGTCCATTTGCACTGTTACGTAACGAAATGGATGCGCCTATATTTAGTCAGCCTAATTACCTAGAATTCATTAAAGATGGTACAGGATTAAATACTTTATTACAGAATTATTGGATGGTTATTCATCCGCCTATTCTTTTTCTTGGGTTTGCTTCTACTATTGTCCCTTTTGCCTATGCCATTGCTGGCTTAGTAAAGAAAGATCATGATTGGATCAAGCCTGCTTTACCTTGGGCTTCTTTTTCTGGCGCCATTTTGGGTACTGGTATTATGATGGGTGGGGCATGGGCCTATGAAAGTCTTTCATTCGGGGGTTATTGGGCTTGGGACCCTGTAGAGAATGCTTCTTTGGTTCCTTGGCTAACGCTAATTGCTGGATTGCACACTAACTTAATTTATAAAAACAGTGGATATTCTTTAAGACCAACTTATTTTTTCTATATTATTAGTTTTGTATTGATTTTGTACTCTTCCTTTTTAACAAAAAGTGGAATACTCGGGGATACTTCCGTTCACTCATTTACTGACATGGGATTGAATGCACAGTTATTACTGTTTGTTTTAATCTTTTTTATACCAGCTATGGTATTGTATTTTGTACGATTCAAAAGTATTCCTTCTATCCAAAAAGAAGAAAGCACTTATAGCAGAGAATTTTGGATGTTTATAGGTTCATTGGTCTTGTTTTTATCTGGAATGGTCATCATTGCAAAAACATCAACTCCTGTATGGAATAAAGTTTTTGGAACCAATATAGCACCACCACAAGATCCTGAATTTGCTCACAATCAAATCCAAATATTTGTAGCAATCATTTTAGGGATGCTTACTGCAACTACTCAATACTTAAAATATAAGGATACGCCAAAGGGAATGTTTTGGAAAAAAATTCTCATACCTACCATTATAGCCATTGCAATTTCAGCATCAATTAGTGTTTGGGGTGATATTTCTTATACCAAGAAAGGGCCAGGATTTTTGGCTGCTATTCATTTAGGCATTTTTGCTGCTGTTTATGCAGTTGTTGCAAATACCGCCTATTTATGGTTGGGAATAAAAGGTAAAATAAAAGCTGCAGGGCCCTCTGTTGCCCACATAGGATTTGGATTAGCCTTGGTGGGAATATTAATTTCATCTGGCAAGAAAACTGTCTTGAGTTGGAATACAACTGGTGTTACCCCATTAAGTATTGAGAGTAAAGATGAAAAGGGCAATCCAGCAGGAGACCCTGCAGAAAACCTCACTTTGTTTAAAGCAGTGGCAACCGATATGGGTAAGTTCATGGTTACCTATACAATGGATACTACCAATCCTAAGGATCGTAAAAGATATTTTGAAATTGATTTTAAAGCAAAAGATGGTTCTGAGCAATTCAAGTTGTATCCCGATGTAATAAAAAATAATAAAGGGATGGAAGGGTTTGCTGCAAATCCAGCTGCAAAACATTATTGGCATAAAGATATTTTTGTTTACATCACTTCATTTCAGGAAAATAGGGCTGCTGATACCGTTAGTTTTAAAAATAAAACGGTAAAAGTAAACGATACTTTGTTCTATGGAAACGGAATGATGATTTTAAATAAAGTAGCCGTTAATCCAACTGAATTGAAAGCAAAATATGCCGATGATGAAACTGCTTTGTTCTTAGATATGACCATTATTTCTAAAGAAGGAAAACAATACAGAGCATATCCCGGTATTGCATTGAAAGGGCAAGAATTAAGATCTTTACCTGATAGCGTGATTTCACAAAGCCTTGTATTGAAATTCAATAAAGTAATTGATCAGGAAGCAGGCAAGTTAGAAATTGGGGTAAAAGAAAGCGGCAATATTACCGATTTAATTACCTTGAAAGTATATCAATTCCCTATGATCAATTTTTTATGGATGGGAATTGTTATTATGGTCATTGGCTTTGTTATGTCGATTATTCAACGTGTTAAACAAATTCAAAAGTCTGTTTTATAGTTACGGCAGCGTAGGTTACTTTTTTATTGTCATGGTATTAATATTAGTCTAATTTGACTAAATTGAATAACATTGAAGCCCCAACGCAACTATATTATTTCATTCATTTTCTTAAGCTTAAGCTATTGTAATGTATATAGTCAAGAGAAAGGATTATACGATACAGTAAAAGTTTATGCATATATAACTCCAACTGGAGACACCATCGGAGAATCTTCGCTACCTAGTGTTTTGGTAGTTAAAAAGCTAACAGCTGCTCAAAAAAACTATTGGGCAGATTGGACTCGATTAAGAAATGCTGTATATGTAACTTATCCTTACGCAAAGGCTGCTTCTCGAATCATTAATGAAATAAATATTCAATTGGTCAATGTAAAGGATAAAAAGCTTCGTAGACAAATTATCCGATCTAGAGAAAAAGAGATGAAAAAACAGTTTACAGATCAATTAACAAGGTTGTCTGTATACCAAGGCAGAGTGTTGATGAAATTGATTAATAGAGAAACTGGCAATAATTGCTATGAAATAATTGATGAATATAAAGGGTTTATGACTGCGGCTTTTTGGCAAACAGTTGCTGTGCTTTTTGGAAGTAATTTAAAGCAGGCTTATGACCCTACTAGCAAAGATGCAGATATAGAAAAAATAGTAAAAGATGTTGCCAAGATGTATGGTTATCCAGGTTAACAATACTTTGCTAAATATTTTTTAAAATCGGTTCTCGAAATCATATTCGCTCCAAGGCTTTCTAGATGCGTTGTATAAACCTGGCAGTCAATTAATACGATTCCCTCTAATTTCAACTGATTTACCAATTCAATAAATGCAAATTTACTTGCATTGGAAACTTTGCTAAACATACTTTCTCCAAAAAATAGTTTGCCCATCTTAATTCCATACAAACCACCAACTAATTGATTATTCTGCCAAGCTTCTGCAGAATGGGCAATTCCATTTTGGTGCAATTCATTATAGGCAAATTCTACTGCATCGGTAATCCAGGTTCCATCTTGCCCCATTCTTGGTTGATTTTTACATTGCTTAATTACCTCGGCAAATGCTGTATTTGTTTTATATTCAAAAAGCTTCTTTTTAATTACTTGATGCATGCTTTTGCTAATCACTAAATGTTCTGGAAATAAAACAAAACGAGGATTAGGACTCCACCACAATGGAGTTTCACCTTCATACCAAGGAAAAATACCTTTTCGATAGGCAAGTATAAGTCGTTCAGGGGACAAATCACCACCAATAGCTAGTAATCCATCTTCAAATGCATCTTCAATAGGAGGGAACCAGATGGTTGAGGAAAGTATATGCATTAATTGTTTTGTTCAACAGTTGCGCCTATGCCCCTTTCTGTGATGCTATTGCACATGGGTTTTAATGTATCGTAGTCCCCTTTTTTAACCGCATATTTGCCCTTATGATGCACAAACAAAGCACATTGCTCTGCTTGTTCTAAACTATGCCCACATACTTCCATTAAAGTTTCAATAACCCATTCAAAGGTGTTTACCTCATCGTTCCAAACAATCAAGCTATACGAATCAGCAATAGCGATAGCTGTTTCGGAATCGGCGGCTTCCCAAGTTTGAGGATTATTCGAAAAATAGAAATTGGACATGACGTAAAATTATGAATTAGACGCTTATTTCAAAAAAAATGAAATTTTGTTGCCAAAAAAACATAATTTTTTTGGGTAGTTTAATTCGAGACCCTATTTTTGCACTCCCAAACAATAAGGGAGCATAGCTCAGTTGGTTTAGAGCATCTGCCTTACAAGCAGAGGGTCCGCGGTTCGAACCCGTGTGCTCCCACAAAGGTCTCGATTTTTCGAGGCCTTTTTTATTTTTCCTCATCCTTGGTGTTAATTCTGTCTTTAAAGATGATTGATTACCCTATATAAGAACGGTAATCATTATTTGGGTAAATTGTACCTAATTCAAAAAGTGAAAATGAAACGATTGCTGTTAATTGGTATATTATTTCTTCAGATAAATCAAATGATGGGTCAGGTTTTTCAAACAGCCAATAAAAATGCCACACCAACAACTGTGAAGCTTTTCAATAATTTATTCAAAGCATTACCAGAAGGCATACTATTTGGCCACCAAGACGATTTGGCTTATGGTTTAGGCTGGGAGTATATTCCTGGCAAAAGTGTAGTTCAAGATGCTGTTGGAGAATATCCAGCAATGTATGGTTGGGAATTAGGCGATTTAGAATTGGATGCTGTTTTTAATTTAGATAGTGTGCCGTTTAATAAAATGAAAGAGTTTATTAAAGAAGGATATGAAAAAGGAGGAGTAATAACCATTAGTTGGCATGCCAATAATCCTGTAACTGGGAAAAATGCATGGGATATTGGCGGGAATGCAGTTGCATCTATTAATCCAGGAGGAGAAAAGCATGCATTGTATAAATCGTGGTTAGATAAAGTGGCCGCTTTTATGCTTGATTTAAAAAATACTAGAGGGGAATATATACCTGTCATTTTTAGACCATTTCATGAATTCACAGGGAACTGGTTTTGGTGGTGTCAAAATGTTTGTACACCTGAAGAGTATAAAACATTGTGGAAGTTTACTTTTAACTATTTAACCAATACCAAACAAGTTCATCATTTGTTATATGCATATAATCCTGAAAAATTTGATACAGAAGCTGGTTATATGCAATATTATCCAGGCGATGAATATGTAGATATTATGAGTTTTGATTTTTATCAATATGGAGACCCTTCCAACAATAATGATTTTGAAAATACTTTGGAAAAGCGATTAGGCATATTAACAGAAGTATCCAAAAAGCATAAAAAACTTCCTGCTTTAGCCGAAACTGGATTCATGAATATTCCCTATTCAGAATGGTTTACAAAGAAGTTAATGAAAGGGATAGGCAATCATCAAATCTCCTATGTGCATTTATGGAGAGATGGGGGATTGGTAAATGGGACTGGAAAATATAGGTTTGCTCCTTCTCAAGATCATTTTATTCCTGTAGGAAGGGATCCATCTTTCATGGATTTTTATAAATTGTATATCTCGAATAAGTTCATTTTTGAAAAGAAAGCTCGTGATTTAAAATTATACCAATGAGACGATTCATTTTTTTAGCGCTCCTTTTTTTAACCTTTAAGGCAAATGCTCAAAACAACTTGTATGATTCTGTACTTGCCAAAAAATTGGGTGCAGATGAGTATGGAATGAAGGGATATATTTTGGTCCTTCTAAAAACAGGCCCGAATAAAACAACCAACCAACCATTCATTGATAGTTGTTTTGCAGGGCATATGCAGAATATGGGGGTAATGGTTAAGGCTCAAAAATTGGTGGTTGCAGGTCCGCTTGGAAAGAATGATAAAACATACAGAGGTATTTTTATCTTGAATTTGACCAGTCTTGAAGAAGCGGAAAAGTTACTTCAAACAGACCCAGCCATAAGTTCAGGTTTACTTTCAACAGAATTATATAAATGGTATGGATCTGCTGCGTTATCTGAATACTTACCAGTTGCAGAGAAAATCAGCAAAAATTAATTTAATCATGTGGCGTACTTAATTTTTTATTATGCAAAAACTAGTTCAATATATAAATGAGTTAAAAACTTTTTTGCCTAACGCAAATAAAATCAATGAAAAAGTTTCTTCATCAAGTGTTGGTTGGCATATTGATCATTCATTATTAGTTATTTCACAAATAATTGCTGCAATGGAAGCCTCAGACCCTGCGAATTACCATTTTCAATTTAACCTAAAGCGTTTTTTAGCATTTAGTATGAATCGATTTCCCAGAGGGGTTGCAAAAGCACCCAAACAAGTTAAACCTACGGAAGCTTTTAATGAAGTAAATACTATTGCCAATTTTGAAAAAATAATTCATCGTTTAACCATACTAGAAAATTTAGCCCCAAACCAGTTTTTTACGCATCCTTTTTTTGGAAAATTGAATAAAAAAGCTACAATAAAAATGCTGAGTATACATACTGCTCACCATATCTTGATTATAAAAGATATCATTCATAAACAAGCATAGCTCTCGAATGTAAACTTTGTATCTTAGCAAAAAACAAAATACTATGATACAAGCTAAAGGATATGGTGCTACAAGTAAGGAAAGTGAAATTGTTCCCTTGTCATTTGTTAGAAATGAAGTAGGTGCAACTGATGTTTTAATAGACATTCTTTATTGTGGGATATGCCATTCTGATATTCATACAGCTAGAGGTGAATGGGGGCCTGCTATTTATCCTGTAGTGCCAGGACATGAAATTGTAGGTAAAGTTGTAAAAGTAGGAGATCAAGTAAGCCGTTTTAAAGTGGGCGATATAGCAGGTGTGGGTGTATTTGTAGATTCTTGCAGATCTTGTTCGCCATGCAAAAAAGGATTAGAGCAATATTGTGAAGAGGGGATGGTTCCTACCTACAATGGGTATTATCGAGACAAGAAAACACCTACATATGGAGGGTATTCCAACTGTTATGTTATAGATGAGAAGTACACATTGCATATACCACAAAAAGAAAATTTAGCAGGAGTAGCTCCATTACTTTGCGCTGGCATCACTACCTATTCTCCATTAAAGTTTGCGGGAGTAGGGAAAGGACACAAAGTGGCTGTTTTAGGATTGGGTGGCTTAGGTCATATGGCTGTAAAATTTGCTGCATCATTTGGTGCAGAAGTAACCATGTTGAGTACTTCTCCTTCTAAAGAAGCAGATGCAAAAAAATTAGGTGCACACCATTTTGCCTTATCTACTGACCCGGCCCAAATGAAGGCATTAAAAGGAAAGTTTGACTTTATTTTGAACACTGTTGCAGCTGTTCACGATATGAATAAATTTCTAGATTTACTTACATTAGAAGGGAAGATGATTATAGTGGGAATTCCTCCAGAAGATAGTGCATACAATGCTGCTAAATTGATTTCAAAAAGAAGAAGCATTATTGGTTCAATGATTGGGGGAATAGCAGAAACCCAAGAAATGCTGAACTACTGTGCAGCGAATAATATCTTTTCAGATATTGAATTAATAAGTGTTAAAGACATTAATACTGCATACGAAAGAGTCATTAAATCGGATGTAAAGTATCGTTTTGTGATTGATATGAAAACGCTTTAGTTCTCAATTTCAACAATTAATTCAACTTCTACAGCCATATTAAAGGGAAGTGTGTTTGTTCCAATTGCAGAACGAGCATGCTTCCCTTTTTCACCAAAAGCAAGTACCATTAAGTCGGAAAACCCATTCATTACTTTTGGCTGCTCATAAAAATCTGAACTGCTATTAACTAGGCCCAATACTTTTACTATTCTTTTTATTTTGGAAAGTTCACCTAGTTCTTTTTTTAATACCGCTAATTGATTAATAGCAGTAAGTCTTGCAGCTGAATAGCCTTCTTCTATGGTTAAGTTGTTCCCTAGTTTTCCAGTGATGTATTTTCCTGATTGATCAGATGGCCCTTTACCGGAAAGGAATAATAAATTGCCTGTCTTAACAACATTAACATAGTTGGCTACTGGTGCAGATAAATTGGGCAATTGTATACCTGCAGCTGCTAATTTTTCTTCTGGTGTTTGTGCAATAGTTTTTTCAATCAAAAAAATACTAGTTATTAATATTATTTTTTTCATTTAGTAATTATTTGGTTCTATAAAGGAAGGAAGTTGTTTTGGCTGATGAATTCGAAATTGTTTATGTGGAATAAATTCTCCTGTCAGTAGTTCAACTGATTTTTTTGGCACTTTAAAACTCTTTGCTAAGAAATCGATTAAAAAAGCAGTGGCTTTCCCATTTTCAGGGGCAGTCATAATACTGATTTTGATTTGATTGCCTTTGACTTTACCCCATAAGTTGGTTCTTGCTCCAGCACTGACCAGTACGTTTAAATACAATACATCTTTCTCCCAGCTGTAAAAAGATTTTGTCATGTATTAAAATTAGTGATTGCTGTACATTTTTTCACCTGCAGTTACTGCAAAAGGTAATATATTTTGGGGTGGGGGAATAGGGCAGGTTGCAAAAGGTGTAAATACACATGGTGGATTGTAAGCTTTATTAAAATCAATCATAAAGTTGGGGGATTCTGCTTCTGTTTTTAGAATGTATAGGAACCTTCCAGCTGAATAAGTAGATTGTCCAGATGTAGCATCTCCCATTACAATTAATAAATAATCCCCTTCTGATATTGCATCTAATGTATAAAATTGACCTTTATACTCAAACCTAATTTTCCCTACTAGTTCTGTAGGATTTTCTTGTCCTAATGCATTCTTAATAATAATATCTTGTTTAAAAGCAGGCTTAATTAAATTGGCTTTTAAGCGCCAACTACTATCGGTTTCAAAATACTCAATACCTGCAAATTTTTTTAGTTGATTTGATTGAAGGTTACGTAATCTAACCCCAATTTTTTCGCCACGTTGTATGATTGTAAAACGCAGGTTTCGATGATTTACAAGAGCAGAAGGGGTTGATTCGCTATATAATAGGATTTTATTTTTTGTGCTTTTCCCATTTACTTCAAAACTGATTCCTGCTGCAGGCTTTAACCATACACTGTCTCCCTTTCTAATTAATTCGCCCCCGTTAGAAGCGATGGTGCCTGAAGGAAATAGTATTTTATTATTGTTTCCCGATCCAAATTTATTTACTCCTTCATTTAACCAAAGCAATCCTTCTAAATTTAGCCATCCATCTTCTGCTTTTAAAGCCCGTATTCGAGCCCTTTTCCAATCTTCAATTTGCTCTTTATAACTTTTATTTAATAAATCACTAACATGTTTATTAAAGCTATCTATAAATGCTTGATAATACTGACCTGTTGCAGGGCCAGCAAATCCGGCGTGAATATTTTGTATAGTTCTGTCTGAACGTATAAAAATAGTAGTAGGGAAACCGGTAAAATTTTTTAAAAGTGGAAACGTTTTCATTACCGCTTCACCATTCGATACTCCCCCAAAAACTTGTTGATATTCAATGCCAAATTTCTCTTTAAAACGTGCCATAGTTTTTTGTGCATATCCTAACTCTTCTTTAACTTCAAATTGTGCAGTAATTACTTCAACCCCTCTTGCTTTGTTTTCTTTGTACCAAGCAGATAAAAATTTTGCTTCATCCGCACAATTAGGGCACCAAGTACCTCCAATGGTTAATATAACTGGTTTATTAAAATACATTGAATCATCTAAACTAATTTTTTTGCCTGCTATATTGGGCAAACTAAAATAAAATGGCTGCTGTATACTCTTCAGTTGAGTTAGTGTTGAAGGATTCGGCGGAGCTGCTGCGTCATTTTTATAAGCCCTTATTAGCTGAACCGATTTCAAACCTTGTTGAATCCCTTTGATAGATCCATCTACCTCAATACTTCCGGTAAACAATAATGGGGAATATCCAATAAATAAAGAGAATTTGAATTCGCTTCCTTGAATTGCACCAAATGAATACCTAGAATCTCCACTGGGTCTTAAAAAGGTAACACCTCCTTTGTTCCCTACCTGGTTAAACAGTCCAATGGCTTTTATTTGTTTACCAGAGTCGTTGGTAAAAACGACATCGTATTTTCCAGCAATATTTTGTGGCGCTGTTTGTTTTTCCCAAATAAATCGTTGAGGGTTGTTTTGTTCAACTAAAATTGGATATGCATCTTCTCCATTTGTTTGCCTTCGCCAGATTCCCTTTAATATTTTGTTATTCTTTATTCCTATGGTCATGAGCCTGTCAAACTGATTAATCCATATTTGTAAACTATCTTTTACTTGAATTAACTCGCCTCCAAAATATTCTTCTGGGCCGTTGATAAAATACACAATATATTTTCCTGCACTATCTGTTCTTACAGAGAAATTAAATGGAATTTCTTCCCCATTGTATAAAGGGAATGTTCCTCTCCATTCACCCAATGGGTTAAATGAATTTTGTGATTTAAGTGATTGGCAAAAAAAGAATAAAAACGAAATAAGAATTGCTTGACGCATAATAGTCTATAAAATTGGTAGACAAATGTAGTGTATTCGGAATTAATTGAGTTGAAGGGCGGGTAATCGATAGTGTTGGCTATCATAAACAAATAACTCTTCTATAGTATAGGTCCAATATTTATATAATGGGGTTTTAACTAAGTATTGGTCCGCAGCTTCTTTGGTATCTGTGTTCATGGTAATCCAACAAGTTTGGGATTCCATGCTAACTGCATAGCTATCAATAATGCCTTTATTCATTAAGAAATTAATGTAAGTACGATGTGCGGGAACCAGCGTCATAAACTGGTCATCCATTTTAAAGTGAATGATTGCCTGAAATTTCTTCATAGAATTTAGTTACAAATAAATATCGTACAAGTTTTATGCTGAATCTAAATAAGTGGCAATTTGTCTTTAATTTGTCCTTTTGTCAAAAAAATAGACCATGATTAAAACTATTCTGCTGCTTGTATTATCGAATATCTTTATGACAATTGCTTGGTACGGGCACTTAAAAGAAAAGGAAATTCCTCTTTGGAAAGCCATTATTCTTAGTTGGTTTATTGCTTTTTTTGAGTATTGTTTAATGGTTCCTGCTAATAGACTAGGATACATAAACGGAATGAATGGATTTCAACTCAAGATTACCCAGGAAGTAATTACTTTAATCGTTTTTACCATTTTTGCAGTTTTATACTTGAAAGAACCATTTCAAACCAAGTACTTCATTAGTTTTTTATTTATTCTAGGAGCAGTATACTTTGCTTTTAAGAAATAGTTAGGCTTAATTTAAAAAGTAAACATCTTCAAACATTTCGATTGATGCTGGCTTGTTCAATTGCATTAGAATGGCTATAACATTAAATTGGATTCTTTTGAAGTGTGGGTGTTTAAAATGATAAATTGTTGCTGCCAGTTTCAGCCTTTTCATTTTTAATTTACTAATACTTTCTTCTGGAAACCCAAATGCAAGTGAGTTTCTGGTTTTTACTTCAACAAAAACCAATATGTTTTGGTGGCTAGCAATGATATCAATTTCAAAATGTTTGCATC
>JBKBWE010000017.1:0-933 GCA_046289145.1 Sediminibacterium sp. | reverse complement strand
TTTCTTGTAAGTAAGCAACTGCCAATTCTTCGCCTGCTGCACCAGTTTTTAAGTGATTCTTTTTCATTTTAAACAAGATAATCGTCAAATTCTCGTTAATAACAAGAATAAATACCTGTATATGCAGTTGAACGAACGGATTTTCAAATTAAAGGGTGTTATCCAACACTATGCTTGGGGAGGTCATTCATTCATCCCTGAATTATTAAACAATAATACCACTATAGATCAACCATCTGCTGAATATTGGATGGGAGCACATCCTTCCGCTCCATCTAAGATTTTAATTGGAAGTGATTGGGTCAATTTAGACCAGCTCATTAAAGAGGATCCCACAAATACTATAACGCCAACAGTAATGAGTCGTTTTGGGGAATTACCTTACTTATTCAAAGTATTAGATGTAAAAGATATGCTTTCTATTCAGGTACATCCAACAAAGGCATCTGCCGAAATTGGGTTTGAAGAAGAAAACAAAGCAGGCATACCCATTAATGCACCTCATAGAAACTATAAAGACCAAAATCATAAACCAGAAGTAATGGTTGCATTAAGTGAGTTTTGGTTATTGCATGGGTTTAAAAGTAAAATGGCTATAGAAGCAGTTTTATTTGATACGCCTGAATTAAACATATTATTGCCGTTATTTAGACAAGAGGGAATAAAAGCTTTGTATCAGTTTGTA
Organism: Sediminibacterium sp.; assembly: GCA_046289145.1. Lineage (GTDB taxonomy): Bacteria > Bacteroidota > Bacteroidia > Chitinophagales > Chitinophagaceae > Sediminibacterium. Next base: position 248 of record JBKBWE010000017.1, on the reverse strand, counting down.
ATGGAAATGGAACAGGAAGATGTAAACAATATGCTTGAACCCCTTGTAAAAAGGGCTATTCGACTAAAAAAAGAAGGAAGCATTGATAAAACAAATCCTGGATGGTGGGCAGCTAAGTTATATGAGGAAAATGGATTAACTGAAAATTTAGACCGAGGTATTTTTTCTATTTATTTTTTCAATATTGTCAATGTAAAAAAGGGGGATGCTGTTTTTCAAAAAGCGGGTGTGCCACATGCTTATTTAGA
>JBKBWE010000016.1:0-18962 GCA_046289145.1 Sediminibacterium sp. | reverse complement strand
AAAAGGCACTGCTATATTTACCATCAAAACCATTGTTCCCCCTAGTTGTTGGGAAATTTTTGGCGCTTTACTAAAGAATGAATTTTTTTCTTTACCATCATCTTTTACGCCTTTTACTAAATAATCAAAACCTCTTGGCGAAACTGATACATAACCATCAAATTGGGCTTGGCTTAAACTTCCCCCTGTTCTTTTAACCCAATCTTGCAATTCTTCGGCTGCTAGTGCTTGTTCTGCTGTAACTATTTCAAAACCTTCTGCTTTTAATTGATCTACCAAGCTTTTATACAGTTCATCTGTAATATCTATCAAATCATTTTCTTGTACACCTTTAAGGCCTAATGATAAACTTGCACTAACAGCACTTTTATAACTCCTTGTATAATCACTACCCCCTCTAAATCCTCCTGATTTTTTTTCTGTATCCAAATACATTGTTTGAAAATTAACCCTGAATTGGCTGATGAAAACTTTTTTAGGAGCATCTTTTAGTTTTCTCAAACCATAGTTATTAATGTCTTTAAGATCAACTTCGCCTATTGTTTGAGCAAATAAGTTGTTGCAGCACAAAAGTAGTAATGCATAAATTGCTAGCTTTTTCATGATTGATTATTTTTGAATGAAGCTATTGTAGTCAAATACACTAAACAATACAGCATATGCTGTATTTTAGTTCCGGTTATATTTGTTGGCTAATTGTATGGCCTGTGCTTTTGAATTGATATGCAGTTTCTCATAGATTCTACTGATATGAGTGCGCACCGTTTGAGGGCTGATAAATAATGTGCTTGCAATTTTTTTATAATCCTGTCCTTCTACTAAAAGTTTAAGAATTTCTTGTTCCCGTTCTGTTAGAACATTTAATACATTGTCTGAAGCCGAATGATTCGATGGAAATGGTTGGGTACTTTGTTTTAGCCATTGTAATGTTTTTCTTGCTATTGCAGGACTCATTGGGGCTCCATTTAAATGGAAAGCATTGTTGATTGCATCAATTAACATGTCGGGAGCATCATCTTTTAATAAATAACCAGCTGCACCAGCTTTAATGGCTTCAAATATTTTTTCATCATCATCAAATACAGTTAATACTATAAATTTAATCAATGGGAAACGTATGGTAGCAATGGCAATGGTTTCGATGCCATTCAATATTGGCATATCTAAATCTATCAAAACTACTTGGGGTAAATGATTAGAGGGTTTTTCTTTTATTTTATCTAAAAAGTCTAATCCGTTTACAGCTTCAATTACAATTTCAATATTGGGTATGCCATACAAATTCTGTCTAATCATTTTTCGATTAAGGGATTTGTCGTCTACTATGCCAATTTGAATCATGTAATTAAAGTTCATCCTAATTATACTAATAGTCTATACTGCATATGATGTATTTGCAATGTTCTTCAAAATAAATGTATTAATTTAAAGCTTATATGCAGTTTAAGGTATTCGGTTTAATTATCCCATTATTACTTGCCCTCTTGGGGTATAGTCAATCTGGATTTTTACCTTATTCAATTAAGAATGGATTGACTCAAAATGCTGTAACGACCATTTTTAGAGATAGCAAAGGCTTAGTTTGGATGGGAACCCAAGATGGGTTGAATCGATTTGATGGATTGTCATTTAAACAGTACAAGCATAATCCAACAGACACAAGCAGTTTGAGCGATCAGTATATTACGGCTATTTCTGAGGATGGATCTGGAACTATTTGGGTAGGTACTAGAAATGGGTTGAATAAATTAGATTTAAACAAAGGAAAGTTCGAAAGAATTCACCCAGATCCTTCTAAGAAAAAGGTAATTCAATATGTATTTGATCAAATTTATCCAATTGGTAATGGCAATCTAGCTATAGTAGTAGAGAGCCAACTTTTTATATGGCATCATCGCTCAAAGTATTTTAAAAAGTTAACAGGGAATGTAGATAATCATGCTTGTTATACTATTAATGCAAAAGGTATTTGGAAATATTCCAAAGGTCAATTCTACTTATATCACCCAAGCACAGGTAAGCTTTTAGAAATATTTGACACTCATCAAAGTAATCAACAACCATTTGTTGCCACTGCATTGTACCATGACCAAGATCAAGCAATTTGGGTGGTTAATGAAACCAATGAATCAAAACCAACCATTCAGGTTTTTGACACAAAAAAATTCCGTTGGTTGAAGGATAGTATTGTATTGAATGAGAAAATAAACCAGATTTCTTTTGATCAAAAGAATATTGCTTGGGTTGCCAGTTTGTCTGGTATTATTAAAATTGATTCGACTTTTAAGCCGTTTTTTTGGAAATCTAATCAGTTGCCTTTATCGCTGAATCAATCTAATGCTGTATTGTGTACTTATCATGATACATTTGGATTAAGTTGGATTGGTTTTGCTAATAATGGTGCATTACTTTATAATCCTGCTTCGTCCTCTTTTCAATTATTTCAACCTGAAAATAAACGGGAAACAGTTTTTGCATATGCCCAAGATTCATTAGGTAATGACTGGATAGCTTCCATTTCTGGTTTATACAAAAAGACTTCAATTACCCAACAAACAAAATTAGTGTTGCGAAAAAAAGTCAGGGCACTTGCGGTGGGTGAAAAGGGACGTATTTGGGCTGCAATAGAAAATGAAGGGCTTTATAAAATAGATCCTTCTTCTGCTCCAGAATTAGTGGCAAGTGTTCAAAATAAAAAATTGGTAGACAATACCATTTTTCATTTAAATATTAATCACAAGAACAATCAATTATTTATAGCTACCAAATCTGGTTTAATAATTTTGAATTTAAAAACTAATCAAATTGTTCGTTATTATGCAGAAGCAACTTCGGTAAATCATCAAATCACCGGTTCTTATGTGCTTCATACATTTACTGATAGTAAAGGACGTACTTGGGTAAGCACGAATGCGGGAATAGATGTATTTGACCAATATGGGGTTAGAATTTTACATTATAAAACAGATAGCGATCAAAGTCCTTATATCAAAAGAACCATAATCACTGGTTGTGCCGAAGATAAAAGAGGTAATATTTGGATTGCTACTTTAAGTAATGGAATTTATAAATGGGACAATGGAAAATTCACTTCTTATAATCAATCCAATGGGTTATCTGGTAATATTGTTTCAGGTATTATGGCAGATTCATACAATAGAATTTGGGTAGCAACTACTAGTGGAATGAATTTGCTGAATCAACAATCTGGTAGAATAGATGCAATAACAGAACAAAACGGAGTTCCTGCATCTGATTATTTATTGGCTAGTATTGCAAAAAATAATAAGGGTCATATACTATTAGGTAGTTCTGAAGGATTGGTAATGATTAATCCCAGTTCTGTTTGGCCAATGCCAATTCAATTAAAATGTTTTGTTACAGATGCAGCAATCAATTATTCTCCAGTTAGTATTTCCAACCACTTTCAACTAGATGCTGATGATAAGTCTATTTCTTTAGAAATTTCTGCTCCCTGCTTTATCAATGCTGATAAAGTTATTTATCAATATAGATGTATAGGCCTTGTAGACCAATGGGTAACTTTGCAATCGAATAATAGAAGAATTAGTTTCACCAATTTTCCATACAAAAAACTGCAGTTAGAATTTAGAGCAGCAGAAAATATTGCTTTTCTTAAATCTGCCTCAGTGGGTTCAATTTTTATAAGTCGCAAGCCTCCTATTTGGCAAAATAGCTTTTTTATAATCCCAATTTTTATTCTTTTATTGCTGGGGATTGTATTTTTTATTCGTTTTCTAACTAAAAGAAAAGTGCAACAGCAGCTTCAAAAAGCTGCTATTGAGCAAGGTATTTATAAAGAACGAGAAAGAATATCCAGAGACTTACATGATCATTTAGGGGCTTATGCTGCAGCTATAAAATCTAATATTATTCAGTTAGAAAAAATGGATAATATTAGTTCAGAAACCATGTATCAGCTAAAGGGAAATGCGGAAGATATGGTGAGTGCCCTTAGAGAAACTATTTGGGTAATGCAGTACCAACAAATTAGTATGACTTCGTTGAGTGATCGGTTTAAAAACTTAATAAACAGAATTGCCCCAAATTATCCCTCTATTCAAATTGATGTTAAGGAAGAAATAATTCAAGAAAAAATGCTAAGCCCTGGGGTTAGTATTCATTTGTTGCGAATGATGCAAGAAGCATTGACCAACTCTTTGAAACATGCTCAATGCACTCAAATTTTCATAAAAATAGTTATTAATGACCCTGTTTTGGTGGTTATTGATGACAATGGAATTGGCTTTGATATGAAAAAAGGCTCTGCTGGATATGGGCTGCAAAATATGCAAGATAGAGCTAGTGAAGCTGGGTTAGAAGCTAAAATTATATCAGAATTGGGAAAAGGAACCCGAATAAGCTTCCGTTTCTAGGCATATTAACCCTTCTAAAACCGTACTTTTGCAATCCGTAAATAGAAATTAGTATATGCTGAATAAGCTAGAAGCCATAAAAGCAAGATTTGATCAAGTGGGTATTGCACTCACCAACCCTGAAATTATTAATAATCAAAAGGAATTTGGGGTGTATAGCAAGGAATACCGTTCTCTAGAAAAGATTGTAAAACCGTATGAAGAATATATGCGGGTATTGGCAGACCATAAATATGCCAAAGATGGATTAAACAGCTCTGATGAAGATATGAGGGAGTTGGCTAAAATGGAGTTGCCTGAATTAGAAATACGCAAAGAGGAATTGGAAAAGGAATTGACCAAACTTTTAATTCCAAAAGATCCTCAAGACGATAAAAATGCCATTTTAGAAATCAGGGCTGGAACTGGTGGAGATGAAGCTAGTTTGTTTGCAGGTGATTTATTGGGGATGTATTTAAAGTATTGTTCTAAGAAGGGATGGAAAACAGCTGTGGTAAGTGAGAGTGAGGGAACAGTGGGTGGTTATAAAGAAGTAGTGGTAGAAGTTAGTGGTGAAGATGTTTATGGTACGCTTAAGTTTGAAAGTGGCGTTCATCGTGTACAACGTGTTCCAAATACCGAGACCCAGGGTAGGGTGCATACTTCTGCAGCAACAGTAGCAGTAATGCCTGAAGCGGAAGAAGTAGATTTTGAATTGAAAGAAAGCGACGTTAAAATGGAAACCGCCAGAAGTGGTGGTGCAGGTGGCCAAAACGTGAACAAAGTAGAAACAAAGGTTTTCTTAACACATATACCCACAGGTGTAGTAGTGGTTTGTCAAACAGAGCGTTCTCAGTTAGGCAATAGAGAAAAAGCGATGACCATGCTGAGAACCAAGTTATATGAGGAACAAGTAAGAAAGCAGGAAGATGAAATTTCAAGGCAGCGAAAAACTTTAGTAAGTACTGGAGATCGCAGTGCTAAAATTAGAACCTATAACTGGCCGCAGGGTAGGGTTACCGATCATAGAATTGGCCTAACCTCCTATAATTTAGTTGCGGTAATTAATGGGGAAATTGAAGAGTTTATTGAAGCATTGCAAATGGCAGAGAACGCAGAAAAGATGACGAATCAATAAACTTTCTTAACTTAACAGTATGAAAAAAATACTGTTTTTTGTAGTATCCATTATTGTTAGCAACTCAATAACAGCCCAAGAAGTAGGTACTAGAATTTTCTTGAGAGATGCAAGTGGATTAGATATTCGGTCTAAATCTGCTAGTATTGAAAATGCGAGTTACCTTTTTCATCCAGACTATTTAAAAGCATCTTTATATACTAGGGCTGGTAAACTAAAGAGTGATGCAAAATATAAGCTCATATTACAAGAGAATCGTTTGTTTTATATGGAAGCTGATGGCTCTGATATGGAAGTGGTAAGTCCTATTTACCGAATCGAGTTTGAAATGCCAAATGGCAATACTACTGTTTTTGAAAAAGGATTTGATGTAGTGGATAATTTAAATCAGAATAATTTTTACCAAGTTTTGTCTGATGGCAAAGTCAAACTATTATTAGATACCAAGTTTGCAACGGAAACCAAAATGGTTTATGGTACAGGAGCTGTAACTACTACAGATAAGTTGATTAACTATTATGGAGCAAATGGCTCTAAGATTGTAAAAATATCTAAAGAGGAAAATGTGTTGTCTTTAATGGAAGATAAGGCCGCAGAAATAGCTGCATTCATTAAAAAAGAAAAAACCAAATTTAAACGACAAGTTGATTTAGAGAAATTGTTTAATTATTACAATCAACTGGTTAAGTAGTTTTTCATGCGAATAATAGTTCCTTTTTTATTCTTCATTTTTATTTTTGGTTTTCCTAAAATGATAAATGCACAGTTAGCTGGTGCTTATAATGTTTACTATTTCCGGTTTAATTTGGATCCGTCCTATTATTCAGACGGAAACTTTACTGGAATACCATACGAAGGAAGTCCTTGGTTTAATACCAGCTTTATTCCTGCCCGGATCACCTTATTTGATGGAGAAACAATTGAAGGGAATCAGTTTAAACTAAATTTATACAACAACAAACTTTTTACTGAAAATGAAAAGCAGCAATTAATTGTTTTAACTTCTGCTATTAAACGAATAGAATTTTTAAACGAGGGAAAAAAAGCAGCTGTATTTCAAGCTGGATTTCCAAGAGTAGACAAGCAGCGATGGAATAGTTTTTATCAAGTATTGGCAGAAGGAAATGCAAAGCTACTTAAATATATACACTACACCTTTTCTGATCGAATGCAATACGGTCAAGGCGTTACTTTTAAACTTGAACCTCAGTTTTATTTTTACGTTTTTGCCAACAACCAAATGCATCCGATAAAAAAAGTAGATGATTTAGCCCTGCTATTTCCTGATTGGATTAATGAAGTAAAAGGCTATATAATTAGAGAAGGCCTTAAAATAAAAAAGGAAACAGATTTGATTAAAATCGTTTCCTTTTATAATAGTTTGGCTCTATTAAATAAAAAAGAACAGCGTCCTTAGTTATTGATTATTTGATCGGCTTCTTGCTTTAATTTTAATTCCCATTTCCAAGCAGTATCCATCATTTCTTTGATTCCGTATTTAATTTTCCAGCCTAATTTAGTTACAGCTGCGTCATTATTTGCATAAATAGCTACAACATCACCCGCTCGGCGTGGCCCAATTTCATAATTCAATTTTAGGTTACTCACTTCCTCAAAAGTATGGATGGCTTCTAACACACTTACACCATCTCCAGTTCCTAAATTAAATACATCGCATTTGGTTTCATTTTTTCCATCCATTAAGTATTGAATGGCTAAAGTATGAGCGTGTGCAATATCTGAAACATGAATATAGTCTCTAACGCATGAACCATCTTTAGTAGGGTAGTCGCTTCCATGCACCCACATTTTTGGTAACTTACCAATTGCAGTTTGTGTAATGGCTGGAACTAAATTTTGCGGCTTACCTACTGGTAGTTCACCAATTAAACAAGACGGATGTGCTCCCACTGGATTAAAGTATCTTAATAAAATGGTATTGGTATTAACTACTTTGGAGAAATCTTTAATTACCACTTCGCCCATTTGTTTGGTGGCTCCATAAGGCGATTCCGCAGGTTTAATTGCAGTATTTTCAGTAACAGGAATTACATCCGGATTACCATAAACAGTGCAAGAAGAAGAGAATACAAAATTGGGTACCCCAAATTCCTGTACACATTTTAGTAGGTTAATTAAGCCAAACATATTGTTCTCGTAATACCTTAAAGGTTCTTCAACAGATTCGCCCACTGCTTTATATGCTGCAAAATGGATAATTCCATCAATATCTGTATTCTCTTGGAAAACTGCTCTTGTTTCATCAAAGTTTTTTAAATCGACGGTATAGTTTTTAATTTTCTTTCCCGTGATTTTTTCTATTCCTGACAACGCAATAGTAGTTGACCTAGCAAAATTGTCAATGGAGATTACTTCGTAACCGTTTTCAATTAAATCTACAATGGTATGTGAGCCTATGAATCCGGTTCCACCGGTCACTAAAATTTTTGCCATAGCGAAGTTTATTCTTTGCTGCAATATACTGCAAAAGGCTACTTCAACGGCTTAAATCTTTATACAATTAACTTAATAATTCCATAGAAAACGGCTGCAATAAAAGCTGAGATTGGGATGGTTAAAATCCAAGCCCATAATAAATTAACAGTAACACCCCATCTTACTGCGCTTAATCTTTTTGTTGCTCCTACACCAATAATTGCACCTGTAATTGTATGTGTAGTTGATACTGGTATTTTGAAATGCTCGGTCAAAAATAAGGTAATAGCCCCTGCTGTTTCTGCTGCAACACCTTCTAATGGAGTTACTTTAGTGATTTTAGTTCCCATTGTTTTCACAATCTTCCATCCGCCACTCATTGTTCCAATACCTATGCATAAAAAGCTTGTAAAAGGTACCCATGGATAAGCGTTTACGAAACTGTTGAAATCCATAATTACTCCATTATTATTTTTCTCATAGAAAATAATAGCTGCTCCTATAATTCCCATGACTTTTTGCGCATCATTTCCTCCATGTCCAATACTAAATGCTGCTGAAGAAACCAATTGCAACTTCTTGAACCAATTCTCTGCTTTATAGGGATTGGATCGTTTGCATAAATGGACTATAATGATAGTTATTATAAATGCGATAAACATTCCTATGAGTGGAGCAAAAAAGATAAAAAGAAAAGTCGGTACTACTTTCGCGTAATTGATTACATCACCCGCTTCACCAGACAAGCCCCCTGCATGTGCAATTGCTGCTCCAATAAATCCACCCATTAAGGTATGAGATGAGCTAGAAGGAATTCCGAACCACCAAGTTATTAAATTCCAAGTAATGGCGGCCATAATTCCCGCCATTAACACTTCCAAAGTAATAAAGTCGGCATTGACCCACTTGGCTACTGTATTACCAATTCCGAATTCTTTAAAAATATATTTAGATATGAAAAAGGCCGTAAAATTAAAAAATGCCGCCCAAACTACTGCCTGAAATGGAGTTAGCACTTTGGTAGAAACGATTGTTGCAATTGAGTTTGCTGCATCATGGAACCCATTGATATAGTCAAAAATAAAAGCAAGTACTATGATGATTACGAGTAATGTAAACATAACTTCCCTTAGTGCCGATTAAGCGTATTTAATAATAATTGACTCAATTACATTGGCCGCATCTTCACATTTATCCGTTGCAATTTCCATTACCTGATAAATCTCCCTTTTTTTGATAACTTCTTTAAAGTCGTTTTCTTTTTGAAATAACATTTCAATGCTCATATCAAATACATCGTCCGCTTGGTTTTCAATGCTGTTAACTTTCACCATAGCTTCAGTCATTTCACGGAGGTTTTTCATATCCCTTAAACCGAAAACAGCTTTCTTGATTTCAATGGTGCCTTGCAATATTAAGTCAGCCATTTTTTGAATGCCTGTATCATTTGGGTTAACACTGTAGAAGTTGATTTTTTTGGCAGATGCAAAAATATAATCAGCTATGTCATCTAATGCAGTTGCTAGGTAGTGAATATCTTCTCTATCGAAAGGTGTGATAAAATTTCTTCCTAATTCAGTAAATACTCTATGTGTGTTGTCGTCGTTTTTATGTTCTAAATCTTCAATAATGGCTAAAATACCCCTTCTTTTATCTTCATCTGGTTCACCCACCATTTCTTTCAACTTTATGCCCATTTCGTGGCCTTTTTCAGCAACGTCCTCAAAAAGTTCATAGAAAACCTTGTTCTTTGGCATAAAAAAACGGCCGATGTTATTGACACCCATATGGTTAAATTTTGTGCGAATTTACCTCAATGGTTTCGGTTGTTCGCTGATTACAGAAAGTTAATAATTCGATAATATTGGAAAGTAAATAAATTTATTGTTTTCCTGATAAAGTAAATCCGACTGAAGTACCTACATCTATTTTGGAGCGGATATGCATTGTTTGGCCATGTGCTTCAATAATATGTTTACATATAGCTAACCCAAGCCCTGTTCCTCCCACGTCTCTACTTCTACCTCGGTCGGTTCGATAAAAACGTTCAAAAACCCTCGATAAGTGTTCTTCTGCAATTCCAATCCCATCATCACTCAATTCAACTAATACATGTTCTTCATCTGTTTTATAAATACTTGCAATAATATGCCCCCCATCTTTACCATATTTAATAGCATTAATCACTAAATTATTAAGGACTTGCCTAATTTTTTCTTTGTCCGCAAATACAGTAACAGGCGACTCACAGCCTTTTTTGATACTGGCATTTATTTTTTTAGCATCAATTTTTATGGAGAGAGTATCGTATATTTCTCTAATCAATTCTTGAATAATAAATGACTCTTTGTGTAAAGGTTGCTCCCCACTTTCTAATCTTGAAATGGCGTCTAAATCATTTACAAGATTAACCATTCGGTCTACATTCTTGGCGGTGTTTTCTAAAAAGCGAATACTTATTTCCCTATTGTCTATTGCTCCATCTCTTAAAGTATCTATATAGCCTTGTATAGCAAAAATGGGAGTTTTGAATTCATGGGCTAAGTTTTGTAGGAACTCTTTTCTGAATACTTCATTTTGTTTCAAAATTTCTATCTCAGCGCTTCTTTGCTCTGCCCATTTCTCCACATCTTCTCTTACTTCATCAATGCCCTTTTGTGGTAAAATATACTTATAATAAGTCTCTTCTCTTTTTGATGCTTTTGTTTGGTAAATGAATTTATAAATTAATTTAATCTTTCTATAAATGAAAGATTCTAAAACAAATCTAATAAGCAAATAACTGCCTATGAATGTGACTATTAATGAAATGATGGCAATAATCCAATCTGGTTTTATAAACCAGATTCCTATAGAAATTGGTACTGCTAAAATGGCTGCTGTAAAAGCCGATAATTGCTTTGGTGAGAGATTTTTGGTGTTCAGCATAGTGGCAATTTACATTTTTGCAACTGAACGGGCTGTCTAAATTTCGAATTTGTAACCTACCCCTTTAACGGTAGTGATGCAGTCAATGCCTAATTTTTGTCTTACTTTTCTAACATGTACATCAATTGTTCTGTCGCCCACTATTACTTCATTACCCCATACTTGGGTGAGAATTTCGTTTCTTAGAAAAACCCTACCTGGTTTAGATGCCAATAAATAGATTAATTCGAATTCTTTTTTAGCTAAGATTACTTCATTTCCATCAACAGATACCAAAAACTTAACTGGATCTATAGCAATGTTACCAATCTGTAATGTTTTACCAGCTTCTTTACTCGTTACTCTTCTGAATAATGCATTTACCCTGCTTACTAATACTTTAGGGCTGATAGGCTTGCTAATGTAATCGTCTGCACCTGTCTCAAGTCCCTTTATTTGGGAGCTTTCGTCGCTCATGGCAGTTAAAAAAATAATTAAAGTATCTTGAAAGCTTGGCTGGGTTCGTAGAATCTGGCAAACTTCAACCCCGTTCTTTCTGGGCATCATTATATCCAAAATAATCAAGTCGGGGTAGAGCTGTTTGGCTTTTTCAATTGCTTCATTGCCATCCTTAGCTGTATGTACTTCATAACCCTCTTTTTCTAGGTTATAGCGGATGATTTCTAAGATATCTGGCTCGTCGTCTGCAATTAATATCTGTTTGGCCTTCCCTTCCATGTTAACATTCTGTTTACACAAAGTTAATTTCATTCACCCGCAATTAGCTCTTTTTGCATTATTATCTAATTGTTAACTGACTGATTGCCTATTTTTACCTTGAATATGAATAAACTAATACATACACTCTTTTTATTGTTTGCTTTTAACGGTTTAGTTACCGCACAACAAACCGACTCTATTCCTCCAATTCCTGCAATGCGTCAATTGCACCATGAATATATTATTAGAACATTTAGTTCAATTAAAACATATGCTGCTGCAAATAATAAATTGTCTGGTCAAGAGCTTAGTGATGCGGCACAAATTGTTACTAGGCTAAGAAGTAAGATTGAGCTTAGTACTGAAATAGATAATAATGCAAAATACACTTGGTTAAGGGGGGTGAATGATTTGCTACAAGGATATCTTGCTAATTACCAAAGTGCAAATATGACGGGCACTCCTTTGCCACTTTTATTGAACACTTATCAAATAGCAATGAATGAGCAATTATCGGGAGGTTCAATTGCACCATTAATGAAACAGCTAGATTTGGAATCTGCAATTGTATTAACCGAAAATTTTGCATTGGCAACTAATAGAGGTATGACTGCTGCAAAAGACAGCATTTTAGTTAAACAATGTACTCGTAATCCAGATAAAATTTTGCCTATACTTTCTAGAAATCCTACAACCGCATCTGCAGATTCATTAATTGTTTTGGCAGCATTTAGAAATCCAGAAGAGTTGTATAGCTATGCAGCAGCACCTAATGCTTTGGGTAAAAAAATTCAATCAGTTAATCATCCATTTGTGAAATTGGTTTCAAGGCTTTCATTAACCAGTACTGGTAGGATGTATTTTCCTTTTTTAGATCAATTATATACGGGCAAATTAAAAATGGATTCCATTACCAAATTTGTTGGTAACGATACTTCCGCAGGATATTTTAGTTTACTGGTAAGAACCAGAATAGATTATGCAAAAAGAATACAACAAGGCGACACCCCCATGGCAGCAAAAGTGTTGTATGATAAATTAAAAGCTAAGAGTATTGAATTATATATCAATGAAATCAATGCTTTGCATAGCGAAAACAGTGATTTAGTAAGATTTAAAAGTATTAGTAAACTTAGTCCACAAGAATTGTATTACTTAGCTGTTACTGGGGAAGAAGAAATGTACACTTCCAGTTTTGTAAGTGGAGTTTATCCCAGAATTTTTTTGGGAATGAAAATTCCACGATCAGATTCTTTGTTGGCAATGGTCAATAATGATCAATATAAAAAGTTCATCAAAATAACTGCAGCATATAATAAGTTAGACGACTTTTTGTCTAAAATGGATAAAAAAGATGCTGAACAACTAATGAGAGGCTTTGTGAACGGGTTAGAGAAAACCAATTCTTTGGAAGATGCTGTTGATGTGGCAGATTCTTATGCAAGTGTATACAATCCTGCGCTGAAAAAATTAATGCTTTCTCAGGTTCAATTGGAATTAAAAAGATGTACTGAAATAAAAAATAAGCGTGGGCAAGTGATTTATGATTTATTGGGAACTATTTTTTCTTCATTAGAGCCATCCAACAAAATTGATCTTTCTGCAAAATTGGGCATTATGCCAATTTATGAATTGCCCAATACTTATTTAAAAGATAAGGAGAATGGCAGAGTTGTTATGCAACAGTTCTTTTATGGAGATAAAGATGGGATGGTGGTATTTAATGCTTTTCTAAATAAGTTCAGAAATGCTAACTGGAAAATCACTAAAAAGAATCAATGGGTAGAAGTTAGCTCCCGAAAAGGCACCCCCATTACCATTTATGCTAACCTTCCTTTAGATGAAAAAGAGGAATTAGACGCTGCTTCTCAAGACAGCTTGATTGCCTATTTAAATGAAGAAAAATTGCACCCAACTATTGTTATTCACCGTGGACATAGTTATTATTTAAATCAAACGGTTCATAAAATGCCATCTTCTGCCAAATTGGTTTTATTAGGCAGTTGTGGTGGGTACCAACGACTAAACGAAGTCTTAGATATTGCCCCAGGGGCTCATATTATTTCTTCTAAACAAATTGGTACAGGCATTATTAATCAAGGATTAATCAATGTAATTAGTGAAGAATTAAGATTGGGAAAGAACTTAAAATGGCCTGCTTTATGGAATAGTTTAGCTATCCGTTTTAGTGGAACAGCCAAAGAAAAGTTTGACGATTATGTTCCTCCTTACAAGAATTTAGGTGCCATTTTTATTACAGCCTTTAATACCTACATGCAAAAAGAAAGTGAATAGTGTTATTGCAAAAATGGATTATGTCTTTTTTCGTGACCAATGGTGGTTGTAAGTCCATGACCTGGGTACACTTTAACATCATTAGGAAGTGTAAAAAGTTCTCCCTTAATACTATTTAATAATTGTTCATGATTGCCACCTGGTAAATCTGTTCTGCCTATACTTTCCCTGAACAATACATCCCCCCCAATCAGAAAGCCTTCAAATTCACTGTAAAAGCAGATACTTGCAGGGGAATGGCCTGGGGCAAAAATGACTTTCAGGGCATCATTTCCCAATAAAATGGTATCTCCTGGATGCAGGTATTGTATTGGTCCATTGTAATTTTCAAAAGGCAATCCCCATTTTTCACCTGATAAGGGAGCCATTTTCAACATTGGCTCTTCATCTGGATGAATACAAAGTGGTGTCTTGAAAGTATCATACACCCATTTGTTACCAAAAACATGGTCCAAATGGCAATGTGTGTTTAACAATTGAACTACTTCAAGCCCAGTTGATTCAATAAACTGAAGCAATTGTTCTTGTTCTGCAGGGAAATAACAACCAGGGTCTATAACAATGGCTTTTTTATCTTCATTGTATAACACATAGGTATTTTCCTGAATTGGACTGAATGTGAAAACCTTAACCTTTATCATATACGTATTTTACCTGCTTTTAACGGTAAATGACTAATTTTAAATACCAAAGTTCGGATATGCAATTGAATAGTATTAGTAAAGTAATTTTTTTTCTTGGTTTATTAAGTTCTGCTGCTTTAAATGCGCAGGTTAATAGTGTTGAATTTGGTAAAAACAGAATTCAACACCAGAAATTTAATTGGAAGTTTTACCAATCTCCCAATTTCAATACCTATGTAACCCAAGGAGGAGTAGAATTAGGCAAGTTTGTTAGTCAGGTTGCTGAAGAAGAATTGAAATCAATTGAAAATTTTATTGAGTACTCTTTACAACGTCGAGCCAATATTGTTGTTTACAATAATTACAATGATTATAAAAGTAGCAATATTGGACTTGGTTCCGATTGGCAAAATTCAGGCGGTGTTACCAAATTGGTGAACAATAAAATCATTGTTTACTTTAATGGCAATCATAACAAACTTAAAAACCAAATAAGAGAAGGTATTGCTAAAGTATTAACCGATAATTTGCTTTTTGGCGATGATATTGGTGAGTTTGCAAGTAATCAAGCTTTATTGGATTTACCCAAATGGATGGTAGACGGTTATGTTGCTTATGCTGGACAGTCTTGGAGTACAGAGAAAGATGACGAATTAAAAAGTGCCATATTGAGTGGAAGGTATAATTCTTTTTATCAATTTGCTTTTGAAAAACCTTTATTAGCTGGCCATGCATTTTGGAATTATATCGGCGAAAAATACCGAAAAGAAAACATCACTTATTTATTGTATTTGGCTAGAATGTATAAAAACATCAATAATGCCTGTTTGAGAATTTGTAAGAAAAAATTCAAAGACGTTTTAGCCGATTTTATGCAGTTTCAGCAAGACAGATATATCAAAGATATTCGTCAAAGAAGAAACCAATTAAAAGGCCAGTTAACAGTAACAGAGGAAATTGGTAAGAAAGACTATTTTAGATTTCAAGCCAATCCTAATCCCCGCAGTAATACCTATTCCGTTTTAGAGTTTAAAAAAGGAATTTATACTGTTAAGCTCATGGAAAATTTTTACGATGAGAAAGTATTGTTGAAGAGTGGAGTACTAACCAATATGCACGATGTAAATCCTAATTATCCAATAATGGCTTGGGATGGAAAGGGCTCTAGATTATTAGTGATTTATTGGGAGAAAGGCAAGATCAATATGTTTGTATACGATTTAATTGCTCGGTATAAGCGATTTAAGCAAACCATAGAGGGCTTTGATCAGATTTTAGATGCAAGCTTTATGCTAGACGCTAATACGCTTGTGCTAAGTGCGGTTAAAAACGGTCATTCTGATATTTACACCTACAAAATAGAAGAGCAAAAAGCTACTCAAATTACCAATGATATTTATGATGACCTAGATCCAACTATGGTATCGTTTCCTAATAGGGTAGGAATTATTTTTTCTTCAAACAGACCTGGTAATAATGCGCCTAATAAAGACACGGTATTACCTAGCAGGTATCCATTCAATATATATATGGTGGATATTTTGAATGATAGTAAGGAAAAACAGATTGCCCAATTAACCAATGTTAAAATGGGAACTGCTCGTTTCCCAATGCAATACAAGACCAATCACTTTACATTTGTTTCTGATGAAAATGGTATAGGAAATAGATGGGCTGGTTTCTTTTCTACTCAAAGAAATGGATTAGATACATTGTATTATATAGGTGAGGAAGTTCTCCGTAATCCAGCACCAAAAGAGTTTGACTCTACATTAACAGCATGGCAAAAACAGGAACCTGATAGTGTAAGCTATTTTCAAGTATACAAAGATTCTACTTATACCTTTCCTATCACCAACTACCAAAGCTCACTATTAGAAACAAGAATTGCAGGGAATAACGGGCAAGTAAGCGAAGTAAGAAGAGAAGGTGATTTCAAGTTTGTGTATAAGTTAAAGGTAGATGAATTAGCATTGGCTAGAAGAAATGTAAACGCTCGAAATACAGAATACGTTAAGAAAGTATTAGACGATCAAAAAATTGCGGGAGGGAAAGCCATCCAATACAATAACAACAAACCAGCAAATGATACTGCAAAAAAAGTAGTTGTATTTCAAAATGAATTTGCTGATGAACTTCCAGATACGAGTTCCATTAATACACCTTTAATAGTTTCAGCTAATCAACAAAGGCAAAGCAGCTTAGCAAAATCAAAACTATTCGATTATCGTTTAAAATTTAGTTCTGATTATTTGTTGGGTGGGTTTACAAATAATGTTTTAATTAATCGTTTTCAGCCTTATGCTGGTGGATCTGGTCCTATTCAATTAAATAATGGGAATGATTTTAATTTCACTTTTAGGGTAGGTGTGAGTGATTTGATGGAAGATGTAAAATTTGTTGCTGGAATGCGTTTTGGAACAAATTTAGCAGACAAAGACTTGATGTTCTCTTTTCAAAACATGCGTAAAAAATTAGACTGGGGAGTAACTTATTACAGAAGTAATGTCACTAACTTTTTTAATACACAGTTCAACAATATGCTTTATACCAACTTATATCAGGTAAATGCAACTTACCCTATAAATGAAGTGAAAAGTATTAGAGCTACTATTGGGTTACGTTCTGATAGAGGTGTTTTAAAATCGTATGATAATATAGCAGGACAGCCGAATCCAAATGCGTTGGCTTTTCAAGACACTGTTTCAAAGTTTATTCTCTCTAGAATAGAATATGTTCACGATAATACCATTAATCCAACCCAAAATATTTGGAATGGCTTGCGATATAAAGTTTACCTAGATGTAAATATGCCCACCTTAAAAACAGCGATTAATAATGGTAAGCCAACCATGAATTTTGGTTTTGACGGAAGGTATTACCATAAAATTTACCGAAACTTTATTTGGGCAGGAAGGGTAGCCGCTGATTTTTCTTGGGGTAACCAAAAATTAATTTATTATTTAGGTGGTGTAGACGGTTGGATTGGACCAAAGTTCAATAATGGGAATCAACCTGCTGCTGATCAAAACTATGCATTCCAATCTTTAGCAGTGAATATGCGCGGTTACAGACAAAATATTGCGAATGGAAACAATGCTTTTGTAATTAATAGTGAATTTAGATTGCCACTTTTTGCAACCATCTTTGATAGACCTATTAATAATGCATTCTTGCGCAACTTCCAATTGGTGCAATTTCTAGACTTGGGGACTGCATGGAACGGCAAGTACAATGGCATTAAGCGACCAGGTGAAGTAATCACCAATAATCAAACACCAGTAGTTGTTAAAATTGACGCAGGTGGTTTAGGTCCTTTTGCAGGAGGATATGGGTTTGGTGTTAGAAGTACTTTATTGGGTTACTTCATGAAGTTTGATGCTGGATGGCCAATGAAGGGAATCTTCAAAGGCGCACCGGTTTATTATTTTGCTTTAGGTTTTGATTTCTAAATTGATCATTTATTTGGCCTGATCGGAGTATCCTTCACTGGGTACTTCGATATGTGGCTCTCTCAATTCTACTGGGGCAGATTTTTTTCTCGCTTTCATATTGAGTAGTTCTACTGAAAAAGAGAACGCCATTGCAAAATATACATAATGCTTTAGGTGTAGTTCATGCGCTTTTTCTGCATTCCATCCTTCTACTAATAAGACCATTCCAATCATCACCAAAAAAGACAAAGCCAACATCTTTAAAGTTGGGTGTTTATGAATGAAAGAAGAAATATTAGCACTGAATAAAAACATAATTATCATTGCAATTACTACTGCAGCAATCATTACTTCTAAATGTTTGGCAGTACCTCCAGCTGTAATGATACTATCAAAACTAAAGACCATGTCAATCATAATGATTTGAGCAATACCACTAGCAATACCCAATTCCTTTGTTTTTCTGCCTGCTAATGCATCTTCTTCTCCTTCTAATTTGTGGTGTATTTCTTTTACTGTTTTATAAATCAAAAACAGACCTCCACCTAACATTACCAAACTTGCCAAGTCAAAATCTTTGCTGAATAAGCTAAAGACAGGTTTCCCCTTTTGCGTTAACAACCAACTTAATCCAAATAATAAAATAGTTCTTGTTATAATGCCAGTAAACATCCAAATTATTCTTGCATTCTTTTGAAATGCCTTAGGCATTCTATTCATGATAATGCTCACGAATATGACATTATCTATTCCTAACACTACTTCTAGAATGGTTAGGATTAAAAAACTGATTAAACTTTCGGTCGTAAATAAATGTTCCATTAATTATTTTTTTTCAGCTAAGTGTTTACAAATATTTTTTACGATGGACGGACCTTCATAAACAAAGCCAGTCCAAACTTGAACTAAAGCGGCTCCCGCCGAAAATTTCTCTTCTGCATCTGCACCAGTAAAGATTCCCCCACTTGCAATGATAGGAACTTTACTCTCAGTTTGAGCTGAAATATATTGTACTATTTCGGTGGATCTTTTT
>JBKBWE010000290.1:0-3593 GCA_046289145.1 Sediminibacterium sp. | reverse complement strand
CGATGTTAGAAATATAGGTGCAATCGCAAGAACGGCTGTATGCTGTGGAGCTCAAGCCATTATTATCCCCGATAAAGGGGTAGGTGCATTAAATGAAGAAGCCATGAAAAGCAGTGCAGGTGCGTTGGAGAAAATTCATATTTGCAGAGTGGGTAGTTTGTTGAAAGCAGTAGACGATTTGCATTTAAATGGAATAGCGGTTTATACCAGTGAAATGAGGGCTGAAAAGAATGTATATGAATTAGATTATACCATTCCTTGTTGTGTAATTATGGGAGATGAAGGTAGAGGAGTACAACCTTATTTAGCAAAAGCGGCAGATGCCTTTTTTAAAATACCCATGGCAGCAAAATTTGATTCTCTTAATGTATCCGTTGCAACAGGGATGATATTGTACGAAGGCATGAAACAAAGAATGGGAGTTAAATCTGTATCTAATTAATCTCATGCAACTCAGTAATACAAATAAAATGATTTTGGTAGAATGCCCTCGAGATGCAATGCAGGGTTGGAAAAATTTCATACCAACCAATCAAAAAATTGATTATCTCAATGCATTATTAAAAGTGGGCTTTGATGTTCTTGATTGTGGAAGTTTTGTTTCAGCCAAAGCAATTCCACAAATGGCAGACACTGCTGAAGTTATTAATTCATTAGACTTAAGTAATAGTTCAACTAAACTACTAGTAATTGTAGCTAATCAAAGAGGGGCAGAAGAAGCAGTTGCTTTTGAAAAAATCAGTTACTTAGGATTCCCTTTTTCTATTTCACCCAGCTTTCAATTGAGAAATACCAATAGCAGTTTAGAAGAAAGTTTTGAAAGGGTTAAAGCAATACAGTCATTATGTGAGAAGCACCATAAAGAATTGGTCATCTATTTGAGTATGGGTTTTGGAAATCCATATGGGGATCTTTACAATCAAGCTATTTTATTAAAATGGGCAGGTGAAATGGCTGCATTAGGAATTAAAACAATTTCATTAGCAGATACCGTCGGCTTAGCAAGCCCTGATCAAATAACTGATGCATTAACCATATTAATACCTCAATATCCACAAATTCAATTTGGGGTGCATTTGCACGCTAGTGCGGCTAATTGGGAACCCAAGTTAACAGCTGCTATAAATGCAGGCTGTAATAGGATAGATGGGGCTTTAAAAGGCATTGGTGGCTGCCCTATGGCTCAAGATGATTTAGTAGGTAATATGGATACTGAAAATATAGTTCATTATTTATTGCAGCATCAATTATTGAATCATATTAACCAAGTACAATTGCAGCAATGCAGTAATATGGTTTCGACCGTTTTTCAATAGAGCCAATATGAAGTTTCATTACGATTTTCCGATTCAAAAAATACCTACTCCTTTAATGCATTACCATAAAGTGGTAATGATGGGATCTTGTTTTACAGAGAATATAGGTAACTTATTAAAGAGTCATGGTTTTCAGGTTTTAGAAAATCCGAATGGAATTTTATTTAATCCAATTAGTGTGGTAGAAGCTGTTGAAAGTTATATTACCGAAAAGCAAATTGTTGAGTCCGATTTGTTTTTATTAAATGAAACATGGCATAGCTGGAAACACCATAGTCGATTCTCTGGTACAACGCCTGCTGAAGCAGTTACTAAAATAAATGCATCTACTACAACTGCAGCTCGGTTTTTGAAAACAGCAAATCATCTCATGATTACTTTAGGATCTGCATGGGTGTATCGATTAACGGATGCTGCAGATGGCATAGCAGGATCCGTTGCGGCCAATAATCATAAAGCACCTGCTGCATGGTTTAATAGAGAATTGCTTACTGCAACCGAAACACAAGAAATGCTGCAGCAAATGGTTAATCGCTTGCTTGAATTTAATCCTCATTTGCAAATTATTTTTACCATTAGTCCTGTAAGGCATTTGCGGGAAGGGGTTATAGACAATAATAGAAGTAAAGCAGTTTTAATTCAAGCAGTTCATAATGTAACAAAGAACAATGATGCTGCTTATTATTTCCCCGCTTATGAATTGGTGATTGATGATTTACGCGATTATCGTTTTTATGCAGAAGACTTGGTACACCCCAATTATCATGCTACCCAATATGTTTGGGATAAATTTGTTGATGCTTGTATAGACAATAATGCTAGCAAACTGTTTAAATTAATAAAAGAGATTAAATTAGCTTATCAGCACAAACCATTTAACCCAGCAACCAATCAACACCAGCAGTTTTTAAAGAAGTATGCAAAAGAAACAACTCACTTAATAGAGCAGTATCCGCATATTGAATTAAAAGAAGAGTTGAATTATTTTAAAACAGGTATTAGAAATCTGCAATCGGTGGATTAATTAGTGCTTCTTGTAAAGGAATCAAAGTACATAAGCTGGCTAACTCTTTTCTTTTTAGAAAGTTTTCAATATCACTTTTGTGTAATAAACCTGTAATAATTAAAATGGTTTTATTGCTGTTGGCATTTAATTCTTTCCATATTTTTTTATTGATGGCATCGCTTCGTTCGTCCCAAAAATCTACCTGAGCATTGTACCAGTTACTAAAAGGTTGTAATGACGGATAGTTCATGGTTATTCTTCTTATTGCATGTTTTTCTTTGTAGATAATTGTTTGGATGGTATCGGTTAAGCTGGGGCTATTCATCCTTACTAGGGAACTATCTAATAAACCTAAGAATGCATTGTTGATATTGGTATAACTATTAAAGTCTTCAGCATCTCCTGTATTAAAAAGTCCTTCGTTGTACACCCTCAATAAAGTTTCTTGATGCGATTTTTCCATTAACCTTGTATAGGAAATATAGTTTTTTCTATTGGGGATATAAATATCAAAGGGAGCCAGGCAAACCGAATCTTTTAATTCTTTGAATTTTCTTGCAGCCCTATATTCAATGGGATTATTCCAGACTCCTAAAAATTCTGCTGTTTTTGCCCCCCACACTTTATTTATGGTACAATTTTTAATGACCGAAGAATCAAACTCTAATAATATAATGTCTGGATTAATTCGCTTGATTATTTGCAACATACTCCCAACTGTTACCAGTTTATTTCCGTTGTGTTTGGTGCCCAAAATGATGACTCTATTGGGTGAGGGTTCTGCACTTACCGAATAAGTTGCAAAAACAAAAGCAATCAGTGCTCCCCATTTAATCCAATTAGAATAAGGTTTGTACGCCATGGGCAATTTTAAATTCATGTTGTAATAACCATTTTTTTCGCCACATGCCCCCAGAATATCCCGTTAAGGAACGATCACTCCCAATAACCCTATGACAAGGAACAATGATGGCTATTTTATTTTTCCCATTAGTGGTAGCTGCAGCCCTGATTACTTTTGGGTCTCCTAATCTTTTCGCCAAATCTAAATAACTGATGGTTTTGCCGTATTCAATGTCCATTAATTTATTCCAAACCCTAACTTGAAAATCGGTGCCATCTTGGTGTACGGGCAAATCAAATTCTTTTCTTTTCCCGTGAAAATATTCAATGAGTTGTTCAGTACACTGGTGCATAATTTCGGTGATGCCTGGTTCACCATGGGTAAACTGATCTTTGTTATCTACAAAGCTTAATTCACCAATATAATG
>JBKBWE010000289.1:0-3637 GCA_046289145.1 Sediminibacterium sp. | reverse complement strand
AATTTATAAGGATTGTCTGCAGGTATCACCACTTTGTAGTCTGGGAATCTTGCATCAATCAAACGACAAATCATATGCGTTGAACCATGCTTCACAAATAAATGGTTGCTGTTGTAGCTGATGGTTAAATCGTCTTCATTATCAGGCAATGCATTCTTTAATAAGTTCAATGGCTTCTTAGGCACAATGAATGAATCGGTTTTGGTGGCATGGGTATCGGTGCGCTTGTAACGAACCAAACGATGTGCATCGGTGGCAACAAATTGTACCCCGTCTTTGCTCAACTCAAAAAATACGCCCGTCATTGCTGGTCTTAAATCGTCTCCACTTACTGCAAACAAGGTTTTATTGATGGCAGTTAATAAGGCACTGCTGTGCATATTAAAACTGGTGGTATCATCGGCAGATGGTTCTTTTGGAAAATTATCTGGATTCTCTCCCATCACTTTGTACTTACCATTGTCGCTAGTGATTTCTACCGCAAAGTTTTTGTCGATGGTAAATGTCAAAGGTTGGTCAGCAATATTCTTTAATGAATCCATTAAGATCTTGGCTGGAATACATACACGGCCATTGGCTTTGCTCTCTACCTCCATTTGAACGCGCATCACGGTTTCTAAATCGGTGGCAACTACATTCAACTTTTTATCTTCTATTTCAAACAAAAAATCTTCAAGAATAGGTAATACGGTATTGGCATTAATAACACCACTAATTTGTTGCAAATGTTTTAACAACGAAGAGGAAGAAACGATAAATTTCATATGATCATTTTAATCAGGACAAACTTACTGTAAAGGGATGATATTTCACAAGCAATTTACACCCAAAATCTAGCCATTGTAGAAGTTGAGCCGGTCTATCAGCTCTTGGTATTTGATCTTGTTGATGGGCTTAACAATATAATCTGTAACCCCGCTGTATTCCCTTGAACGCTGTATATCGCAGTCGTCTACAGAAGAACTCACCATATAGATATAGATGGGCTTTTTAAACTGCTCTAGTATTTTATGGTATTCATCTAAAAATTGCCAACCGTTCATTACAGGCATATTAATGTCTAAAAAAATAACATCGGGCAATTCATGGGGTCCTTGGGTCAGCTTTTCTCTAAAAAAACCGATGGCTTCACTTCCGTTGTAAAACGACAAAATATTCTTAGCAAGTCCGGTGGACTCGAGGATTTTGCGAGAAGTAAATTGATAGATTTTATCGTCATCTATCAAACAAACATTGTATTGAGTTGCAGCCATTCTAGTTCAGGACTTCGTTTTATCGAGGGGGATATTTGGGGTCCTGAAACAAATATAATTACTTTACCTAAAAATACTAACAGTTGTTTTCAACCGATCCAGATTCTACAATTGAAAAAGCCTACATGAAGCTTAAACACTATTGTGGATACCAAGATAGGTGTCACCAGGAAGTGAAAGAAAAATTGTACAGTCTAAAATTGGGAAAAGCATCGGTAGAAATATTGCTCTCTCGTTTAATTGAAGAAGACTATTTAAATGAAGAGCGATACGCAAAAGCTTTTGTAGGAGGGCATTTCAGGCAAAAGCAGTGGGGGAAAGTTAAAATTGGGTATGCCTTAAAACAAAAAAGAGTAAGCGAGTACAATATCAAAAAAGCAATGAAGGAAATTCCAGAAGAAGACTACCTTGCTGTTGCCGAAAAATTGATAACCACTAAATGGAATACACTTAAAAACGAGCAATATATTAATCGAACCGTAAAAACAATAGCGTTCTTACAGCACAGAGGTTTTGAGCCAGGCTTAGTTCAAAGCATTTTGAAAAAATTTAGGGCAGACAAATGAAAAACCAGCGACGCATTATATATCTCTATCTATTCTGTTTCTCTTTATTTGGCGTATATGCAAGCGCCCAACAAGTTGGCTTTACCACAGAGAACGATGCATACTTATTAAAACTAGAAGACGCCTATTATTCCAACGGCATTTTTTTACACTTGGGCTATGCCGATCAATCTTCAAAAAACACCAAAAGAGTTCATCGTTTTGAATTAGGGCAACAAATATTTACTCCCCTTAAAAGAACTACCAGAACACCTGCAGATATCGATCGTCCTTATGCAGGCTATTCTTATATTCAGTATACCCGTACTTGGTTTAATAACGAAAAAACGGTTTTACAATTAACGGGAACCCTTGGTATCATTGGCCCGGCTTCAGGTGGCGAGGGTTTACAAAATACCTACCACCGTTGGTTACAATATGCCCCTTTTTTAGGATGGCGCTATCAAATTAGTA
Source organism: Sediminibacterium sp. (assembly GCA_046289145.1). Lineage (GTDB taxonomy): Bacteria > Bacteroidota > Bacteroidia > Chitinophagales > Chitinophagaceae > Sediminibacterium. Next base: position 1,365 of record JBKBWE010000289.1, on the reverse strand, counting down.
ACCAACTGGTCTTAAACACCGGGGTACTTTATGCTCACAACCTCATCGCCACCAAAAAACTTAAATGGATGGGCTGGGGAGCCGCTCAGTTAGGAACTGCATTTATAAACGCATCGGTTGGTACTAAGATGGTCTATGGTCTTTTTAATACCAATCAAAGCAGCCAATTGTGGAATGCAGCAGTGGAGAAAAAAGGAATGCCCAACAAAGAGTTTTATATTTATTGGAACCCCAAAATTACTGCACAGGGTTATAATGCAACCATTTCTGGGGGAAGTAAAGCGGCTGCTGATTCGGCGGTTACGCTCCACCCTAAAACCGGGGTATTTCAAAACACCATTGGATTGGCATACTCTGAAGGAAGATGGGCTGCACAAATAGAGTTGGTACACCAAAGCAGAGAAACCACTATTCAATTAAATAGGCACCGCTATTTAGGATTGCAATTGCAATACCGAATCAATTAACTTGCTGGTTTAAAATTGGTATATGCATCCATTATCGGTAACCCTTATTCAAAGCAATTTAGTTTGGGAAAATAAAGCAGCCAATCTGGCTTTGTTCGGAGAGAAAATTCAAAAACAAACCGCCCCTGGTCAATTGGTCATACTTCCTGAAATGTTTAGCACGGGGTTTAGTATGAATCCTGCTCAATTGGCTGAAACCATGGATGGCGCTACGGTTCAGTGGATGAAAACTATGGCCGCTCAACAAAAAATCATTCTCGCTGGCTCTGTTATTATGGAAGAGGAAGGTAAATTCTATAATCGTTTATTATGGGTATTACCTAACGGAACCGTAGCCCATTATAATAAAAGACACTTGTTTGCATTTGCAGGAGAAAATCAGTTTTACTCATCGGGCAACAAGCGATTGATTGCTGCAGTGAATGGATGGAAAATCAATTTGCAAATTTGTTATGATTTACGTTTTCCCGTATGGGCCAGACAACAAATTCAGGAAGCCCCTGAGTTTGATTTATTGGTGTATGTGGCTAATTGGCCTGAACGCAGAAATCATGCATGGAAAACATTACTCACCGCAAGGGCCATCGAAAATCAATGTTATGTAATTGGCGTAAACAGAGTAGGCGAAGACGCGAATGGAATCAATCATAGTGGAGATACGATGTTGATAGATCCTCTGGGTCAAGTAGTGTATCACTGTGCCCACGAAGAAGCGATTAGCACCCATATTTTAGACCCCCAACATTTACAAGATATTCGCCAACGTTTTCCATTTTGGAAAGACGCTGATCAATTCAATATCTATCACACCTAAGTTATTTATGAAACAAATTATTGCAGCGAATAACATTTTTACTGGAACAGAATGGTTAATCAATCATGCATTGATTATACAAGG
>JBKBWE010000288.1:0-3642 GCA_046289145.1 Sediminibacterium sp. | reverse complement strand
CCTGGTTTTTGCAATTCTTTAATGATATCATTCAATGCCAGTACCCCAATTTGATCAGTTATATATTTTTGAGTATTAATATTTTTTAGTAATGATTCATTCCCAATAAGTGCTTCTACATTGGTTCCTAAATCAGTAGCCATTTTTTCAACAATCGGATACGCTTCAGGGTGAACAGCACTTGCATCTAATGGATGTTTTGCTTTAGGAATGCGCAAAAATCCTGCACATTGTTCAAAAGCCTTTGCACCTAACCGAGGGACTTTTAACAATTCTTCTCTGCTAGAAAAAGAACCCAAAGTTTTTCTTTGTTTAATAATATTTTCTGCAACTGATTCATTGATACCACTCACATAACTCAAGAGTTGTTTACTAGCGGTATTTAAATTTACGCCTACGGTATTTACACAACTCACTACCGTTTGGTCTAACTTTTCTTTTAGTCTAAACTGATTCACATCATGCTGGTACTGCCCTACCCCAATACTTTTAGGGTCAATTTTCACCAACTCTGCTAATGGATCCATGAGTCTTCGGCCAATGCTTACTGAGCCTCTAACCGTAATATCATAATCAGGAAACTCTTCTCTTGCAATTTCAGAAGCAGAATATACAGAAGCTCCGTCTTCATTCACTAAAAATACTGGCAAGCCTAGATTCAATTTTTTAATAAACTGTTCTGTTTCTCTACCCGCAGTTCCATCCCCAATAGCGAATACTTGTATGTCAAATTGCTTTACGAGTTGTTTTATTTTATACTCGCTATCGTATATTTTATTGGCTTCATGAACATAAATTAAATCTGTGGTAAGCAATTCACCTGATTCATCTAAACAAACCACTTTACAGCCAGTTCTATAACCGGGGTCAATCGCCAATACCCGCTTGCTTCCTAAAGGAGCACTCAATAATAATTGACGCAAATTTTCTGCAAAAACATTGATAGCCTCTTCATCTGCTTTTTGTTTCAAAGCAGTTCTACACTCCGTTTCTAAACTGGGTTGCAATAATCTTCTGTAAGCATCTTTTATTGATTTTTTAATATGGTTACTTGAAGGACTCATTCCTTTTATAAAAAAGGCTTCAATAGATTCAATTGCATCTTCTTCAACTGGTGCAATAGTCATACGCAAAAACCCTTCTAAGAATCCTCTTAAAATAGCTAAGATACGGTGAGAAGGTATTTTATGAATGGGCTCGGAGAAATCGAAATAATCCTTGTATTTGATGGCTTCTGCTTCTTTATCGGAAAGCACTTTACTCTGTAGCGTAGCAGTATCCTCAAATAGTTTTCTCAATTGGGCTCTAATTTCAGCTTGCTCATTTACTTGCTCTGCTATAATATCCCTAGCACCTTGTAAAGCTTCTTCAATATTGGTAATTTTTTCATTAAAAAATTTAGCCGCTTCTGTTTCAGGATCTTCTTCCCCTTGTGCCAATAAAAACAATGCCAATGGCTCTAGTCCATTTTCTCTTGCAACTACAGCTTTTGTTTTTCGCTTTACTTTGTAAGGCAAATAAATATCTTCTAATTCAACTATTGTAGTAGCAGCATTTATTTTAGCTTGCAAAGCCTCCGTCATTTTACCTTGATCGGTAATGGTTTTTTCAATAAAGGTTTTACGTTCTGTAAAAGCAAGAATGGTTTTTTGTTCATCTTGAATTTGTTGAATTTGCACTTCGTCTAAATTACCCGTACTATCTTTTCTATAACGGGCAATAAAAGGAATGGTAGCACTTTCAGCTAGTAAATCTAAAACGGTTTCAACTTGAGTAACGCGCAAACCAAGTTTTGCGGCAATAATTGGAGCAAACGACATATATAACATTCAATTTTTAGGGAGGCGAAAGTAGATTATTCCACTATACGCACCACACGATGAGGATATCTTTCTAAATACTTACGAAGGATAGATTTAATGACTTCATTTTCGGCATAAGGTATTACTGCCTCTTTTATTGCAGCAATATAAGCTGGGGCCGAAGGTTCAGCCATTTCTAAATGATCAATAGGACCCATTCCTATAAATTTTCCCTTTTCAATTAGTATGGCTGTATTGTTTTCTTTAATAATATAAGATGCTTTTTCAGCTGCGATATAATTCAGGGCTTTTTTTACTTGTTCATTATGAATAATTGGATCGGGCCATTCATTTGGAATGGTTTTGTCTAAAAAACACAATGCTGGATGCAGTTCAAATTCTCTAACCAATTTCCAAAGTTCACGGTGGGCATCTGCCAATAATGAAAATGCTTGCACGGGTTGTGCATTTTTATGTTTTTTATCTATAGCTAATCGTAAATATCCCCGATTATCTTCAAACTGATAGATGGCCCAAAGCTGTTCAAACTTTTTCTGACTTTTATTGAATGCCGGCCATAGTCTTTTAATTTCTATGCTTTCAAATAGAATGGCAATAAATTCAGTGGGGCATTCCGTATAGGAAATTTCATAGATCTCTCTCAAGAAGTCCTGCCTTTTTTTACTTAAGTCTAACCCAGTAAAATGGCTAACTACCCTTTTTTTTATATTTTTTGCCTTACCTACATAGATGACTTTACCCAGTTTATTATGAAAATAATATACCCCTGGATGATCAGGTAAAGATTGAATAAAATGTCCAGGTAAATTAGGGGGCATTAATTGTTCCCTGTTTTCTTTCTGCAACATCTCTTTTACTAATCTCTCCCCATTATTTTGTAAAACCAAGTCTAATACTTTGGCAGTTGCTTTAGCATCTCCCCCAGCACGATGCCTGTTTTCAATTTCAATATTGAGTTGTCTGCATAAATGACCCAACCCATATTTGGGAAACCCTGGAAAAACCTTTCGGCTTAATCGTATGGTACAAAGCTTTGGAGTTTGCAAGTCAAACCCAGCTTCTTTTAAATGATGCTTCACAAAGCTGAAATCAAAATTGACATTGTGCGCTACAAATACCCTATTTTTCAATAGGTTATAAATTTGTGGAGCAACTTCATGAAAGGAAGGAGCAGCTTCCACCATTGCATTGGTAATGCCCGTCATTCCAATCACAAAGGGAGGTATAGGTTGATGTGGGTTTACTAAAGTTTCATAAACCCCTTCTACTTCGGAACCATTGTACAACACGATAGCTATCTCTGTTATACCATGCTGACTAGGGAATCCCCCTGTTGTTTCAATATCCACTACCGCAAATCGCATGGCCGCAAGATAAGATTTGTAATATTCTTATAGAAATTACAACTAATGATAAAAAATAAGCTCTTAGTTGTAACAAATAAGTCAACCACCCGTTTATATACTTGTTATGAGATACTGCAAAACTGAAACCCCCAAACTAATTGTAAGCCCCATCATTATGGCTGGACTAGTATTCGGCCTATTTGCTTGTAGTTCTCCAGAGCGGGCTGCAAAAATAATTGGCAAAAAAGCTACCCAGAAAGTAACCCAGCTTTGTTTACCCAGCCAACTTGATTCTGAAGTTTGTTTATCGGAATTGGAACAATTTTTACGCACCCCTTCATTTTCAGAGTCTATTTCTGACAAAACAGAAATCATTTCTACTTGGTAAATAGCCCCTAATCATCTAGAAGATTACAACAAGCTCCTACAGTTCCCTTAAATTTGCAGCCAATCGATTTTATGGAGCTGAGCAA
>JBKBWE010000287.1:0-3644 GCA_046289145.1 Sediminibacterium sp. | reverse complement strand
GTTGAATGATTCCTTTAAAATCGTTCTCGTCTAATTGACCTGCCAATTTTTGGCCTAGTGCTTCAAAAGCAGAAACGATATTTAAGTCTTGTCCCTTGTAATGTCCGGGCGCAATGGTACCACCATACACCATAATAGAAGGTCTATTAAGTCTACCCATGGCAATTAAAGCCCCGGGCATATTTTTATCACAACCTGGTATTGCAATAATGGAATCATAATACTGTGCACCACAAACTGTTTCAATAGAGTCTGCAATAATATCTCTACTTACTAAAGAATAACGCATACCTGGAGTTCCATTACTCATTCCATCACTAACTCCAATAGTGTTGAAAATCAACCCCACCAAATCATTATCCCAAACACCTTTCTTTACCAGCTTAGCCAGATCATTCAAATGCATATTGCAAGTATTGCCATCATAGCCCATACTAACAATACCTACCTGTGCTTTTTTTAAATCGGCATCGGTTAATCCAATCCCATAAAACATGGCTTGTGCAGCCGGTTGAGTGGGATCTTGTGTGATGGTTTTACTATATCTATTCAATTCCATAATAATTACTATTTATACTAAACAGACAAAGGCTTTACCACTAATTGTTTATACGCTTGCTGTATTTTATTACTATTAGTTTCATTCCAAGCTTTAGGAAATACATATTCATCCAAAGACTGCCAACCAATCACCTCAGCAGCTGTACCACAGAAAAAAGCAGCATCAGCCTGTTTGATATCATTGATGGAGTAGACTCCTTCCTTCACTTCAATATTCAATTGCGCACATAGTTCTAAAACAGTTGCCCTTGTGATTCCCGCTAAAATATGACCGGATTGAGGCGTATGCAATACACCGTCTTTTTCAAAAAATACATTAGCGCCGGGACCTTCAGCAGCATGGTCATTCATATCCAATAAAAAAGCTTCATCATAACCTTTGTCTTTGGCTTCCTGACTGGCTAATATGGAGTTCACATAGTGCCCAGCTGCTTTAGCATGAATTTTAAATGCTTTAGGATTAGGACGCTGAAAAGAAGAAGTCATGATGCGCAATAATTTATCTCCTAAAAAAGGAGCCATTTCCCAAGCTTCAATAAAAACATAGGATTCAGTATTGCGCGCAAAACTCATATTAGCAGGAGCATACACAACAGGTCTTATATATGCATCCCCCAACTTATTTTGTTTCAGTACTTCATAAGTAGCATCAATTAATTCCTGGGTATCAAAAGAATAAGGAAGATTAATTGCCTCAGCAGAAATTTTAAAACGTTCAAAATGCTCTACTGCTTTAAAAATGGCCGTAGAGCCATTGGTCGTTTTATATGAACGAATACCTTCAAAAACAGAATAGCCATAATGGAGCGATTGGCTATATAAATCCATTTTAGCATCTTGAGCTTTTACAAATGTTCCATTGTGATATATAATTGTATCGGCTTGATAATAATGCATTTCAGTTGATTTAAAATAAGAAGGGTCTTTACAAAGGGTTTTTCTAAATAATAGTAGAAGCATTCAAAGAGGCATTGGTGCCTTGATTAGTTTCGTGCTTCTTTCTAATATAATCGGCTAATAGATCACCAACCGCATCTGTACCATAATTATTAATTGGGTCAATATCTTTTGTTACGAATGCATGTGTGAGTGTCCAGTTCACTGCTTCTCTAACTGCGTTCGCTTCTGCTATTAATCCAAAATGATCTAGCATCATTGCAGTTGACAAAACAGATCCTAAAGGATTAGCAATATCTTTTCCGGCTGCTTGCGGATAAGATCCATGAATAGGCTCAAACATAGCTACTGTTTTACCAACAGATGCAGAGGGTAATAAGCCTAAAGAACCGCTTAATACACTTGCTTCATCACTAATAATGTCTCCAAACATATTCTCGGTTAATACCACATCAAATTGTGCAGGATTTACAATGATCTGCATAGCAGCATTGTCAACAAATATATAATCTACAGCCACTTCCGGAAATTGCATGGCCATTGCTTGCACTATTCTGCGCCAAAGCCTAGATGTTTCCAACACGTTGGCTTTATCAATCAGTGTTAATTTTTTTCTTCTTTTTTGTGCATATTGAAAAGCCATTTTAGAAACCCGAACAATTTCTAATTCATGATAAGCGCATTCATCAGTGGCATAGGTTTTATCTTCAGTAAGTGTACGTTTACCAAAATAAATACCCCCCGTTAATTCTCTGAAAATGATAAAATCAACTCCTTCTAATTGTTTACTTTTTAAAGGAGACAAATGATGTAGAGAGCGATAAGTATTAATGGGACGAATATTAGCAAACAACCCCAACTCTTTGCGCAATTGCAATAAACCCTGTTCAGGTCTTACTTTAGCAGAGGGATCATTATCAAATTTAGGATGACCAATGGCGCCAAATAAAATGGCATCGCTTTCCTTGCAAATTGCTAAGGTTTCATCAGGTAATGCAGAACCAGTTGCATCAATGGAAACCGCGCCCATTAATCCATGCGTATAAGTAAACTGGTGACCAAACTCTTCTGCAATTGCATTGAGTACTTTAATGGATTGTGCGGTTACTTCAGGGCCAATTCCATCCCCATTAATGACTGCTATTTTCTTTTCCATATTATACTTTTTCTAGTTCAAATTGTTCAATCGATGTTTTGCGACTTATCAAAAAATCGATATCGTCGTATCCATTTAATAAGCAGGTTTTTTTGTACGGATTTAATTCAAAAGAAGCTTGTGCACCCGTTGCATCAATGGTGATGGTTTGCGCAGCTACATCAATACTAATTGTATCTGTAGCGCTTAATGCAAAAATTTGCTGCAAAAAATCATCCGATACAATCACAGGCAATACCCCGTTATTTAATGCATTATTTTTAAAAATGTCTGCAAAAAAACTAGAGACCACTGCTTTAAAACCATAATCCAATAAAGCCCATGCAGCATGTTCTCGTGAAGAACCACATCCAAAATTTTTACCAGCCACTAATATTTCTCCAGAAAAAATCCTTTGATTTAATACAAAATCAGGCTTGGGTTTTGTTTCATCGTCTTGCTCATATCGCCAATCTCTAAATAAATTTTTACCAAATCCGTCTCTGGTGGTTGCTTTTAAAAATCGAGCTGGAATAATTTGGTCCGTGTCCACATTTTCAATGGGCAGTGGCACAAAGGAACTTTTTATTTGCTGTAAAGCTTGCATAATATATTAACTACTAATTATGATTAATTAATTCTCTTACATCGGTTACTACACCAGTAATAGCAGCAGCTGCAGCTGTTAATGGACTCGCCAATAATGTTCTTGCGCCTGCACCTTGCCTGCCTTCAAAATTTCTATTACTGGTACTAATACAATATTCGCCGGCTGGAATTTTATCCTCATTCATTCCCAAACAAGCACTACAACCTGCTTGCCTTATTTGAAAACCCGCTTCAGCAAAAATTCGATCTAATCCTTCTGCATGTACTTGTTTAGCCACTTGTTGAGAGCCTGGCACAATCATTACTTTTACTGACTCGTGTTTCTTTCTACCTTTTACTAATTCAGCTACCAATCTTAGATCTTCAATTCTAGAATTGGTACAACTTCCTATAAAAACATGTTGAACAGGCATTCCTAATAAGGCCGCTCCACTATTTAATC
>JBKBWE010000286.1:0-3644 GCA_046289145.1 Sediminibacterium sp. | reverse complement strand
TCTATTTATTTGATAATTTTTACTGATAAATGTTTGATATGATGCACATTAATTTTAATAGACAACTTGATAAAAATGTGGTAACAATGTCTAGAAATGAGAAGAAAACTTGTGTATTTCAAAAATTCATCTAAGATATAATGTATCACACTGACAGTACTTTACACAACATAAATTGCATAATTTAATATATATTATATGTGAAAAAATCTGTAATAGAAAAAGATTATTTCTTTATTATTGCGCACAAATATGTTCAAAATTTGATGTGCAATCAAAAAATTATATTTACAACAAGGATGATGAATTGTATAAAATATATTATCACGCAGTTTATATTTTGTTTCATCTCCAAATCCGGACTTGAGATTAATCATATGATTTTTCGGTGTTTCCGAGTTTTCTAAAATGATAAACGCTTGTTCCACTACGAAGAGGAAAAAGAAGCAGTAACTGAAAAGGTTGATGTTGCTTTATGATTTCAGATCTATCCATTTACTTCATTTTTGGAAGGAATTTATGGACCGTCTAATGTTTTATTATGCTCAGTTTTTTGCGGTGGTTATTCAGCCATCATCGATGAAAAAGTAAAAATTCACCATCAGAAAGGGATCCAACTTTAATACAGAAAGGAACGGTATCATCCAATTGTTCAAGCAATGTGATCTTGGTTGTTGTGGAGAAAATAGCTGGAAGCATTTAGGTGGGAGCTAAAAGAATTTAATATTAAATCGAATGATGGGAAGCTAACTAGTGTTTCTGTTATTAGCACAAAGATAGGTAATGAAATAGCGAAAAAATCAAGAGTTTTCATGGTTTTGAAACGTTACTGTTTATTTCCATGATAAATGATTATCATTATCTACAGAATAATACGGCATGATTCGAGTGCGGCATTTCATCGCCATACTTTACGAATACATGTGGTTAGAAAAGATTCCGTAGCCCTTTTTTTGTTTATGATGTGATAATTTAATCTATTAATTTGGCAATTTTTATAGAGTATGGTTGGAAGTATGCAGCGTTCAAGTTTCGTATCTGGGTGATCTTTCTATCGTTTTTCGAGCAATACAAACTAAAGGTGAAATGTTTAACAAAAATTGGAGAAAAGCAAACCAATTGTTTATAACACAAGGAGTAATAAGAATGAAAGATACCTTGTGTTTCATAAACAGGCGTTTGAATTCGGCATTCCTAATTTCGTGTTGTGTTGATGAATCCAGCATTTCAGGTAACAGCATATTCTAAGAGAAGAAAAGGGCGGTGAAAAAACATCCTCTGAAACATATTTTGGAATGTCGTCAAGCGTGCAGACTATTTTACTTGAAAGTAATTTCAATATTTACAGTGATTGGATATAATATGAATCCAGAGATCGTACGACGCCTATTCTAGGTGTGGATTCCATTGTATTTCTATACAATATTTCGTTTTCAGATATTCAATAGTGTGGCAAATTGAAAAGCATTTATTTTGTAGCTATGGTGATTGAAGCAAAGAAGCTGGCAGATAGTAACGTGCATGTCTCGATATATTGGATGCTGATTCAAGTAATCAGTTAATTTTATGGGATATTTTATTTCTTCGGTGTTCAAAAGCTGTGGTATTCAAGCATTATAGAGTGTTATAAATAATGTCTTGATAGTAAGTGTTGTAAGAGTCGAAACGATGTTAAGGGCCGATTCATGTGGAAAGATCATTAGTGTAGCGTATAGTTATTCACTTTTGCATGACTTGGTGTTTATTACTGATAATTCTATGAAACTTATATACCTGCATACCCAAAGTATAAATAGCAAAGAGTACTAGAAATATTCGTGTATTTTTTACTCTTTATATTCCGGCTGATGGACTCGGTTTGTAATTAATTTGCACAAAACATCAAGTATATTGGATTATTGTATAGGAGATAAAGATTTTACAATTATATAAACAGTAAGTCGTATTAGAGAAAGAAGGAATAACTGGTTTTGATTTCCTCTTCAGCTTTGGTATTTCTTTTATTGGTATTTTGTTACCGAGATCACGTTTGATGATGACTTTTGATCAAATGGAAAAAGGTATGATGGGGTTGTTTGAGTAAGGCCGATCAATATAGATAGTATGTTGAGATTAATAATTTTCGATTTAAATTAGTTTAATTTACTCTTTGATCAAAACACGATAAACTTGATATCGTTTGTTATTATATATATTATCTATGTTATTTCCATTTTAGCAATTCATTATTCCTACTCTTAGTTACGGAACAATTGATAATGTCTATCCCTATGTACAACTTTTAGTGGCAAAGTATTTTCATCACATATCGCATTTATGAGATGAATTCTATGATTAATATTGGCTAAAATGGAAACATTGCATTGCGATTCCTTGTATTTCTTTTGGTGGATATAATTATCTGGGCGGTAGAGGCTTGACCAAAATCCATACAGAGAGACAAAACTTACATTTGAGCATTCATGTGACCTTTGCTTTCTGTAACCGTTTTATTGGTTATTGATTTCTTTTCCTATTCCTTCTCCGTTCTTGTGACATATTCCCAAGATTGAACTGTTCGTTTTTCCCCTCGCATTTTCGGTTTGTATTAAGATTCGTTTGACATTTTTACATATAAAGATTGCAATGTCCAAAATCACTTCGTTTTCGTGTATTTGGCATAATTATTGTGCATAAATTGGCTGGATGATTTAAACTACAAAGTTAAGAGCTTGAAAAAGGTTTTCAATGGGTGATAAAATAGTGGAAATCATAATTAAACCAAAGATATTTATTGTATAAAAACAGTCCTACCTGATAAACTCCGTGACTAAACGATCAAACAAGGCAACAGTACAGATCTCTATTCCTTGCATTCAAGGTTGTCATGGAGATATTCACCACTTTTGATCAAGTTAAGGTCCGATTGCGTACCAAATATATATAGATGTTCTACGAAACAAGCAATATTTGCAACCCCGATGATTTTACAACAAAGATGCTTTATATGCATGAACAGTCGAGAAAACTGGGAATCCAGTATCCATCCTATCATTTAAAGGATCGAATTTTTCAAGAACTCGCACCTGATTATATCGCTGTTGAATCTTTTATCGGCTAGCTCCACCATGAGAGAAATAATAATGAGGATGAACAATGACCAGTAGTACAAGCTTTCAAATTTACATCATCTCAACAATTACCGCCTGTCATTGATTCTTTCGGATTGATGCTGAGGTCGTCCTTCATTTTTTTTTTTTGTTGGCGTAGGATGTTTGCAATAAGAAATACCAGGATCAAAAATGCAACTATCGTGCAAGAAACCACGCATAATCTCATTTGTTACCTGCCAGCTATGTTCTTACATTTTTGATTTGTTCCTTGACTGGCAGATTATAGTAATTTGTATCTTTTCGTAATTAAAAATTTTTCATTTCCCTCCTGTACTAACCATTCACCTGGTAAATTATCTCTATATCCTTGCTTAATTCATACGATCCAATTACATGGGCATTACTACGAAATTACAAATGTAGCAAACTCTTATCGCATCATGCGGATCGATATACTGTGGCTTTTCACCAGCATAGGGAAACGCAGGAAATAAATTTTCGTAGATGCCAAAGAATTTCAACTCGTCTAGTCTCCTCAACAAAACATTTGAT
>JBKBWE010000015.1:0-19618 GCA_046289145.1 Sediminibacterium sp. | reverse complement strand
ATTCATTATTTTGATTCGCACCACAAATCTGTTGCATATGACCAAATTTTTAAGCCTTCTTGGTAGTTTATTGCTCGTATATCTTGGATTTTCTCAGGATGCGAATTATTGGTCATCGGCTTATGGTCCTGGGGGCTTTTTTGTACCGGGTGCAACCATTGCTAAAAATGGAGATAGCGGGGTATTGTTTTATAATCCAGCCCTATTAGCATACAATACCAAAAACGCCTCTAATATAAGCGGGAGTGTTTATAATTACAATTTACTTAAAATTAAAAATGGAACTGGAGAGGGATTAGATTTAAGACACGAGTACACCAATATCATGCCTGTAATAGCATCGAATACCATTTATTTAAAACTTAAAAAGCCCATCACATTCGCTTACGCCATATTATACACCCCTGTCTTTCAATTTAATACCTCTCAAAGAAGAGACGAACAAATAAATGTATTGTCAGATACATATAGCCCAGGCAAAGAATTTTATATTGGCCAATATGTTCATAGTAATACAATTAATGAAACCTCTGCAATATTTTCATTTGGAAAAGTAGTGAACAAAAAACTATCAATTGGCTTATCTGGTATGTTTACGACCCGTAGACAATTGTTCAGTCATAATATAACAGCCCGTGCACTTATCAATGATAATTCAACATTATTCCAAAAATTAGTTACCGTTTCAGAATACTATGTTGTGAATAGTCGTAATTACAATTTGCAGTTCAAAGCAGGACTTTCATACAGTTTCAACGAAAAAAATCATTTAGGCCTCTTGTTAACATTACCTTCTTTAAAAATCTTAGGCAAATCCGACATTCTTGCAGAATATGCCATAAATAACTTAAGAATCAGTAATACAGAAATCTTTTTATTAGGTAGTACAAGACAAACTAAGTTAACCAGCACTTATAGAAGACCGTTAAGCATTGCTGCAGGATACACCCATTATTATAAAGGAGGAGAAATTTATTTTGCTTCTGAATTTTTTAATAAACTAAAAACATATAGTTTAGTTCAACCAAGAGATGAGGCATTTATTCGCCCTGATACAGGAACTGTGAAAGAATTCAGCGCTTCAGAAATAAGTTTTAAAGATGCTGGAAAATCAATTTTTAATTTTTCGTTGGGAGTAAGTTTTCCCATAAAAAATGAAGTAAAGGGATTTATATCTGCAAGGACTGATTTTACTTACGCAGGTAAAGAATTGATTGAAAATAATAATGGATTTAATGCATCTTCTGTTAATTATGACCTCTATCATTTTCAAGCTGGAGCCAATTTTAAGAAAAGAAAATTTAATTTAAAGGCAGGCTTATTGTTGAGTTATGGTCGCAATAAATCTCTTTAACAATTAGTCAACTTTGATGACCCCAGTGAACTAAATTTTTTAGAAGGCAATAGAGACAATACCCCAGCCTCCAAATTTTCTGCAGGGTTTATGTTGGCTTATGTGCACAATTTTTGATTGGGAAATTACTGTTTCCAAACAGGTGTTTCATTCCTCTTAGGTTCATTAGTCAATCTAATTTTCTTATTGCTAAATACATTTATGACCCAAACATCATATTGTTTAGATGTGCCACTTGAATAAGCAATCCATTTACCATCAGGAGACCAATCAGGTGAATAATCCTCTAAAATATCATTAGTTAAATTCGTGATACCCCACCCATCAGCATTCATTACAAATAACTCATAATTTTTATCTTCATTTGGACCATAGAAAGCTATTTTTTTCCCATCAGGAGAAAACTTGGCACCTGAATCAAATCCTTTTTTAAAGGTTAAACGCTTTTCATTTGCACCTGATTTATCCATAATAAAAATTTCCCCATTAGTTGTTTTCAAGGTGTCAACAAATTCAACTAACTGCCTAGTAAATAAAATTTTCTTGCCGTTAATAGACCAAGTTGGAACTTCCTCAAACAAATCATTGTTCGTGACTCTAACTATATTTGAACCATCACTATTCATTGTATATATTTCCCTGTTTTTATTATCGCGGTCAGACGTAAAAACAATTTGCTTTCCATCTGGTGACCAACATGGTAAATAATCATTTGATGGATGATTAGAAAGATTAATTGGATTTTGTCCATCTGAATCCATTCTATAAATTTCATTATTCCCATCCCGATTAGAATAAAACAAAATATACTTTCCATCAGGTGACCACGAAGACCAAAAATCTAAGGATTTATGGTTAGTTAAATTTCTGACGTTTTTGCCATCAGCAGTCATTGAGTATACTTCAAAGTTTCCATCACGGGTTGTTAAGAAAGATAAAGTTCCAGATGGAATGCTATCATTTTGACTAATGCTGTTTAAAGAAGAAGTAGACTTACAAGATTGATTGCAAATTAAAACTAGAAAAATAAATGTCAAGAAATTCAACTTTATCTTCATACTGAATAATATTTAGCATTAAGGATAATCAATTCCACTAATTTTTATAAATTATATTTTCAATAAATCTACAAACGAAAGAGGCGCAGACCATTGTGGATTGTGATCGGCTTCTAAAATGGTTACAGGCCAATTATATTTTCTGGCCTTATCGGCTTGTGTAGAAAAATCGTCTTTTGTACTATCTTTTCCTTTATCAACAGTGAGAATATAATGGGTAGGAATCATCATTCTTTTTGGATTCTTTAAACTGATTTTATCAGTGAATGTCTTCACAGAGTGAGGAACATCTTTGGGTGCTGGTTGATTGGTCCTAACCCATCTTGGAACCAAGAATCCATTCTCAATTAATGGCTTCATTCCATCTGGAGTGCGTCCTTGCGCAAATACACTCTCCCCATCTTCAGGTACGAATGCATCTAAGTAAATCAATTTCGAAATTCTTTCTGGTATGCTATCTGCTACACCCGTTACAACCATTCCTCCATAACTATGTCCCACTAAAATCACATTACGTAAGTCTTCAAATAAAATGGTGTTTACCACATCTTGAATATGGGTACTCAGTCCTATTTCCGGTGTTGCTAAATGGACTCGCTCTCCTTGCCCTGTTAGTGTGGGCCTGTATACTTTACTGCCAGCAGCAGTTAACAAAGAATCCACTTTTTTGAAAGACCATCCACCACCCCATGCACCATGTACTATTACATAAATAGGCTTGTTCGTTGATTGAGAAAATGTTTTTAGTGAAAAAGCAAGAAACCCAAATATGAGTAAGGCTGAGAGTGTATTATTCTTCATAGCCTTGAATTTAAATAATTATTAGCTAATAACTATTTTTTTGCACCTCTTTTAATGGGCTTACCATATTTTTTCTTCATTTCATCTTTACGCCTCACTTTTACGTTGCGCTTTTGATTTTTGGCTGATTTTTCATGAAATGCAGGCCCAGCATCAGATTTCTTTTTAGGCTTTATATAAGGCACTTTCATGTAAACCTTGGGCTTCTCGTCTTCGGTAAGAACATCAGAAATGGTTAATTGAATTGGTAGTTCAACAACAGGTATTTCATATTTCATCAACTGTTCAATAGCAGTAATAAACGGCATTTCCTTTTCTGTGGTAAAACTGATGGCAATACCTTTTTTATCGAACCTGCCTGTTCTTCCAATTCTATGAATATAGTTTTCAGGAATATCTGGAGTATCAAAATTGATAACATGCGTTACTTCGGCAATATCTATTCCTCTTGCAACAATATCTGTTGCAATAATAAAACGAAACGCTCCTTCTTTGAATTGTTTAACTGTATTAAATCGATGGTTTTGTTCTTTATTAGAATGGATAATACCTATAGTACCTTCAAAACGTTTTTCTAAAGATTCATATAGCTGATCTGCTAATTTTTTTGTTGCTGTAAAGACCAATACTTTGGTCATTGTAGCATCTTGCTCTAATAATAGTTCAAGTAAATTTACTTTTGTATAAAAATTAGGAACATTAAAACGACTTTGTTCAATATTATCTAATGGAGTACCTGTTGGGGCAGCTTCTACACGCACAGGCGAATTAAAATAAGTCTCCATTAATGACTCCACTTCTTCGGTGATGGTTGCAGAGAATAAAAGGTTCTGTCTTTTTTGTGGTAACAAATCCATGATATTTCTCAACTGTGTTCGAAAACCAAGGTTCATCATTTCATCTACTTCATCTATTACCAGCTTTTTTATGTACTTGGTTTTAAAAGCCCCATTCATAGCCAAGTCAAATAAACGGCCTGGAGTTGCAACCAATACATCTACTCCTTTCTCTACTTCTATCTGTTGTGTATTGATGTTAACACCCCCATAAACACCGACTACATCCAAACTCATGTAAGCAGATAATTTCTTCACTGTATCTACCACCTGAACAACCAGCTCTCTGGTAGGAACAACAATTAAAATTTGAGGATCTTTATTTTTGTCAAATTTCCATTGTTTTAAACAAGGCAATAAATAAGCGATTGTTTTACCTGTTCCAGTTTGTGCAATACCACAAACATCTTTACCAGACATAGCAATGGGGAATACCTTATGCTGAATAGTTGTAGGAGTTGTATACCCTAAATCATCTAAAGCTGAAAATAGGGCGGTATTGAGGTTGAGTTGCTGAAAAGTCATATTATGTTATAATATGTAAAGATAGCTTACTTAATCAGCAAGTTTCGTCTCGAACTATAATCCATTAAATATCCGCGTTTATTGGGGGTATTTAGAAAGGAACTATTAACCAGTGTCTCAACAGTTTTCTGCTTCATTAAAAATGGTTCTAATAATTTTTCAATTCGATTCTCTGATACGCCAATCCGCTTTGCAAACTCTTCAAAATCTTGCTTACCTCTATGGAATGTTTTTTTAAAGGTTTCAGATTGATAATTGTCTTCAAACAATCCTTTATCTAAAGCAAAATCTGTATCATCCACATGTAATCTTGTGTTGATTAAATCATATGCTGGACTTAATAAATAATCACCGGTTTCACTTTCTAACAAGGAGAAATTTTTTAAATGTGCATCCCCGTTTAAAAAAAGATAATTGAAAACCACTATTATAAAATACTTCTCAATCTCTACTCTCCATGCAGGAACATATTGACGTATGATAGCTGCTGCAGCTTCATAAGAGTATGTGTATTTAAAATCGGCGCCTGCATTATCTTTAGTTCTTCCAGCAAGTGTTGCAAAATCTTCCTTGCCCCACTTTGATCCATCATTCTTAACATCAAAACGTTTAGTTATATATGCAGGAGATCCATTCTTAAAAAAAATCATTGCATTTTGCGCGGTATTTATACCAAATACTTTAGAAGCAATTTGCATCGTTAGGTGCTCATTGGCAGGCACTTGATCAACCTTTTTAAGATCCCTAGGAATTGGTTTTAAAATATATGTTCCTTGCTCTCCATTTTCAGTCAATCGTAAATTATTTTTATTTAATAATAAAGACATTTTCTCTTGTACGCCAGATATAGATATCCTTTTTCTATTCTCCATAAATTTTTCTGCATCAACTTCATTTGTTTGTGGAGCGTCATACGGAAGGATATGACTAACTTTTTTATTATTAAACATATTGCGTAAACACGTAGGGCTATAAGTTGTAAAGCCCTCTGCTAGTGTTCCTGGACAATATTTTATTTCTATTTGGCTCATTAAGGTTCTATTGGTTTTACAGTTATAGCTCCTATCGTATCATATTGTGCAGTAGCAGAAAGTAACCCAAAATGATCTTGTTCATCTATCTTAAGTAGACGACATTGCAATTGCCTATTTACTCCCTCGGAAAGCATATTAAAAAAGAATGGAAATAAAAAAGGGGAGTTGTATTCTTTTTGTGATTTAGGCATTGTAAGACTTATAGGAGGTTTAGAATTGTCATTATAATAGGTCTCCTCATATACAAAAACATAATTCTCTCTACTTAATTCTGTAAGAATACCTGCAAATTCTCTATTTCTATAAATTCCCAATTTTCTCATGAAACAGGATTAGTTGAAATTTTTTTAACTGATAGTATAATTTCTAAACCCAATACATTCGTTATCTTCTCAATAATATCAATGGTAGGATTGGTTTGACCTCTCTCAATTTTATATAATGTATTGATTGAAATGTTTGCCAATTGACTTAGATCTGATTGAGTAATTTTTAATGCCTTTCTTCTCAATTTTATACTTCTACCAATTTCATTAATTAACATTATAGTGTGATTTATTATGTAAGATAATCAAAAAATCTTAAAAATTAACCTTTTTTCACACTATTATGTGAATTTATAAATATTTATATGTTCTTTTAGATATTAGCGTCATTATTCACACTAAAATGTGAATTTAGTAGAAATATCAAACTCTAAATATATAATAATCCCTATAATCATCAATTCTACTACAAAATAGCTCAAACCTAAAATGGTAAGCTCCGAATAAAGAGTAAACATCAACACCAATGTTATCAAACAATACAGAAAATTGGCCATTGCAATGATTAGAATAAAGGGTTTATAGCTGCGCTTAATTAACAAATAACAGCACGCAGAATAGATGCAGAAATAAATGCCCCAATAGAGTCTACTAAAAAAATGGCTTTGGGCTTATTAAAAAAGTAGCTAATAATTAAATGTTGATTGATCATCTATCAAATTGAGTTGTTCAACAAATATTTATTTTCTGAATGGTATTCCAGTTTCTAGTAGTAATATTTTTCCCAAAAAGCTTTTCCAAATCTTCCATTCCCTTTGGGGTATTGCTTGTTGTAATATCTAAAACACTTACAATAAACTTGTCTCTTACACCAATAATCGTAAACGCCTTATCATTAGAAATATAGGGTAGCTTTAATTTTGTGGTAGATGGTTCTTTTAAAAATGATACATACAACCGTATATTTTTATGAATCTCAACTTTCGCAAATGGATCATCATTTACCAATTCGCTTATTTGATTTTGGGGGATTAAAATCACCGGGATTGCAAAACCAAAATTCTCCCAAAGGGCAGATTCTATAATACGCTCCAAACCAGCAATATTTTTTTTCTTGGTTTCAAAAAGAACATTTCCTGAGTTTAAAATGGTTTTTACATTTTCACAACCCAAGTTGGAAAGTATTGACTTCAGATCTGCCATTGGCACTTTATGATGCCCTCCTACATTAATACCACGGAGGAAAGCTACTAGTTTAGTCATTAAATTATGAATAATTAATACTCTACTTTATAATCTTTTTTTATCGGCTGACCACCCCAAGCCTTTTTGCCCGTCCAATCAGCTGCTGGATCTGTCCAGAATTTATTATCTGCCGGCAGACCCAATGCTAAAAAGCCTAATGTAGCCATGTACAAGCTGCCAGTTGAAGTGTAATAGTCTGCCACTTCCGGCTGATGTCCGTTAAAGCCCAATACCAACCAACCTTCCCCATTAAAATTCTGACTTCCCTCAAACATATTTCTGAACACTTTAGTTAATGGACTTCGCACTTGAGAGGGTTTAATAAAATCAGGTAGTTTTTCCATTAAAGCCACTTGAGATAGAGTTTGAAATGCCGCTGTGCGATAAGTGATTGACCTCCCGAATGCCGGATAATGTCCTTCAGGAGAAATCATTCTTTCTGAAAATTCGGAATGTCTAATCATGCGTTTCAGCGCTTCATCATATTCTGCCTGCTCTGCTTTCTTTTTTTCAACCAATACTTTTAGCATATCTGTCAGCATAGGATGAATCACATAATCATTGTAATAATCCATACTGAATTTTGGACCATCGCTGTACCAGCTATCCCCAACATACCATTCACGGATTTTATTACGTGCAATATTTACTCTTGCAGGATCATACTCTTCCCCAATGCTTAATAAAAATGTTTCATTTAAACCTGCAAAGAGCAGCCAGTTATTGTAAGCACCAGTTCTGTTACGCAACGATTTAAATTCTTCGGCAAAGCGTTTTTTTGTAACTGAATCAAGCGGCTCCCACAGTGCTTTGGGCGCCCGAAAAAAAGCGTGCGCTAGGTATGCTGCATCAACAATTGGTTGTTGCTCTGTTCTGAAATTTAAATAATCAGGATGCGAAGGATCAGCTGCATTCTTTAACCCTTTTATAATTAATGCTTTCAGCTGCTTACGTTGTAAGCCCTCAGCGGTTTCATCATCGGGCAAGGCCAGCCACGGTGCTATTCCTGCCAATGTTCGGCCAACAGCTTCTAGATGAGTTACTTTTTTAAAAAAATCCGTCGTTAAACCGGGCGGCACTTCAACAGGCATGTTTTTTCTTAATGTTCCTTCTGAAAGATTATAAATGACAGGGTATGCAATTTTATAAAGTGAAGCCGCCCAAAAAGCCCTGTCAGCTGCACCGTCCTGTTTTATCACAGTTACAGATTCTGTTGCTTTACTCTTTTTCTGCTGCGCAAAAATTGCTGTTGAGGAAAAAAACAAAAGACCATAACATACTAAAACGCTAAATACCTTATTCATAATTGTTCATATTTATAGTTGGTCAGTTAATATACACTATAAATTAAAAACATACCAATAAGAAAAGCAAATGGAGAAATTAATTGAAAATAAAAGGGTTTTAAAATGTTTGCGGATTTGATTGAAAAATTATGGTGAATATGCCTTGGTACAAAATATAAAACTAAAGAGGTACTCAACATGAACCAACCAAATACGGTGAAGACTTCTGGAAATTTTGATTGTTCCGCTACTAATATCATTGCTGCAGCTGGTATAATTCTAATAGTAATTTCAGCATAGTTGATTAAATTAGTACTACCTGCTTTACATTTTTACAGTTTTTAATACAGCCAATAACATTTCGCTACTTATTCTTTCTTTGTAATCAGGATTTATATATTCAAAAAGAATTTTACCCTTCGTATTTAAAATCATCACCGTTGGTACTGGCATAATTTCAGAAGTTTCTCCTTTCTGCCCTTTAGCAGCTATATACCCTTTTAGCATTGTTGGTGTTTTAAAACCAATGCCTACTCACTGAATAAATTTTGCTTCTGGGTCAGAAAATAATGTATACTTAATTGTGTCCTTACTCTCAGTGGTTTCTAAGTTTTTGTAGTCGTCCGGACTAATCGCAACAATTTGATATCCTAGATCGATAATATTTTTTTCAATTTTTGCTAGACCAGAAAGTTGCAGATTACAATATGGGCACCATCCACCTCGATAAAAAACCAAAACAGTTGGCTTTATTTTTAAATAATCTTGGAGGCTTACATTATTACCTTTAGAATCTTGTAAGGATGCTTTGGGTAGGACTTCCCCAATAAGCAATGGTGAAACATCTTCTGCTTTTTCAGGTACTTGTGCCGCAATTGGAGTTGTACAGAAAAAACAAAAAATGCTAAGTATTTTGAGGGCAATTTTGGATGGATTCATTTTATCTAGGTTTTATACATTTATACCAATTGTTTAACTTAATCACACTTGCGCAATAAAAATAGTTTTATTTCTTAGTAAAGTGTATTGGATTCACGTCGCTTTGCTCCGTGTCTCTATAGGATTAGCTCGTTTCACTCGCTGATCCTATAGAGGTGGGTACTAAAACAAGAAAACCCTTCAGCGCTTCGCGCTGTAGGGTTTTACTTCTCGTCCTTACGCGAACAAGTTCGCGACGGCCTCAAACTAAAAAACCCCTCGACTACGTCGAAGGGTTTTCTTGTTTCGTCGGGAAGACAGGATTCGAACCTGCGACCCCCTGGTCCCAAACCAGGTGCGCTACCGGCCTGCGCTACTTCCCGAGACTTTGTTATCCTGATTTTCGCCGGAGAAAATCATTCTTGAGTTTGCTAGCAGATTAGTGTTTAATTAATCTGCGGTGAGGGCGGGATTCGAACCCGCGGTACAGTTTAACCCGTACGGCAGTTTAGCAAACTACTGATTTCAGCCACTCATCCACCTCACCGTCCTTACTCCTTTCGGAGAGGGGTGCAAAAATAAGTTTCCTAAGCTTAACTGCCAAAAATTGATTGAAAAATTCATAAAATAAAACATCCCGTCTACAAGAGACGGGATGCACAATATATTAAGACCCTAACAAAAATCAATTTACATAGCAGCCAACTGCACTTTCTGCGTTAATTCCATTACATTTTCTCTGAATATAGAGTCGGTATCCATCAAGTCTTTCACCGTTTGACAAGAGTGAATAACAGTAGTATGGTCTCGGCCACCAAAATGTTCTCCAATTGTTTTTAAAGAGTTCTTAGTAAAAGCTTTGGCCAAGTACATGGTAATTTGGCGAGCTTGTACAATTTCTCTTTTACGCGTTTTGTGCAACAAACGGTCGTATGGAACATCAAAATATTCGCAGACCATTTTCTGAATAGCGTCAATGGTAATTTCTTTGCTACTGGTTTTTACAAAGTTTCTCAACACTTTCTTAGCTAGCTCAACATCAATTTCTTTTTTGTTCAAAGAAGACTGTGCCAATAGAGAAATTAATGCGCCTTCTAATTCACGCACATTCGTATTAATATTATAAGCAACGTACTTGATTACCTCTTTAGGCATATCAAGACCGTCGTTCTTCATTTTCTTTTCTAAGATCTCAATTCTTGTTTCGTAGTCAGGCACTTGCAAGTCTGCACTTAATCCCCATCTAAACCTACTCAACAAACGTTCTTGCATACCATCTAAATCTTTAGGTGGTTTATCAGAAGTTAACACCAATTGTTTACCACTTTGGTGCAAGTGATTAAAGATGGCAAAGAAAGCATCCTGACTTTTTTCTGCCCTGCTAAAAAACTGTACATCATCAATAATCAACACGTCTATTAATTGATAGAAATGAATAAAGTCGTTAATAGCATTATTGCGACTATGGTCAACAAATTGGTTAATGAATTTTTCACTACTTACGTATAACACCACTTTAGAAGGATGCATTCTTTTTACATCATTTCCAATGGCTTGAGCCAAATGGGTTTTACCTAATCCAACACCACCATAAATAACCAAAGGGTTAAATGAGTTGGCTCCCGGTTTTTCCGCCACTGTTTTACCAGCTCTGCGGGCAACCCTATTGCAATCTCCCTCTATAAAAGAATCAAAAATATATCCATGGTTTAATTGAGGGTCAATCTGCATTTTCTTTAACCCTGGAATCACAAATGGATTCTTCACTGGATTATCAATCACCAATGGAAAATTCATTTCATTGTTGTTGATCGATTTAGGACCACGTGCAGGAATATCAACAGAACCATTCCTGCTATTGGTATTGCCGCTATCTACCATAATACGGTATTCTAGTCGAGCATCTTTACCCAATTCTCGTTTCAAAGTTTTAGCAAGCAAAGTAACATAGTGCTCCTCTAAGTACTCATAAAAGAATTGTGAAGGAACTTGTATCATTAATACATTCCCTTTCAATTCAACAGGAGTAATAGGTTCAAACCATGTTTTAAAATGTTGCCATTCTACAATGTCTTTAATAATCTTTAAACAATTGATCCAAACATTTTCAGCGTTCTTAGCCATACAAAAAAGTGAACAATTTTATATAATCAGTTAAGTTTTGTCTCTGCTTACAAGTTATCTTATTTTCCTCATATGTGGATATGTTTAAAAAATAAAATAGGGATGCGAATATGTAGACTTTATGTTGAAAAAAAAATTTTTTTATTCGTTAGGTTTTCTCATTATAACTACAGTATGGGCTTTCGGCGAATTTTTCCTTTTGCTAGCCGAAAAATTATAATCCAAACGACCCATTTGGATGCCTCCCCAGCCCATTTGGTTTACCAAAATATCCCCACCGTCTTTGTTGGTATATTTTCTTGGTTGATCAAAAAAGCGGTGTGTATGACCCCCAATAATCAAATCGATGTTACGACTCTCTTTCGCTAAAATTTCATCACTTACTTTATTCTCGCTGTATTTGTCTCCTAAATGAGATAAGCAAATGATTAAATCGCATTTTTTTTGTCGCAAAATTTCCGCTGTTTCGTTGGCAGCAACAATAGGATCTTTATAAACCGTATTACCGTACAAATTCTTTGGAACCAATCCTTCCAATTCTATACCAACACCTAAAATACCTATCCGATGCTTCCCTTTTTGAATAATGGTGTAGGGTTTATAGTTGTATTCCATAGGTGTACTAGTGAAATCGTAATTACTAATGACTACTGGAAAACGAGCATGTTGCAGTTGGTTAGCAAAATTTTCAATCCCCGCATCAAAATCATGATTACCCATGGTAACCGCATCGTACCCCATTTTGCTCATCGCTTTAATTTCAGGTTCTCCCTTATATAAATTAAAATAAGGCGTTCCTTGAAAAATATCTCCAGCATCCAACAATAGTGTTGGATTATTTTCCGCTCGAATGGATTGAATTAAGGAAGCCCTTGCAGCTACCCCACCCAGTCCTTGGTTTCTACTCCCATCCATCGGAAAAGGATCTAATCTACTGTGCACATCATTGGTATGCAAAATGGTGAGCAATGATTGTTCTGGAATACCTTGTGCATTTAATAGTGAAGTTCCAGCTACAGTGCTCGCCATTACTGCGGAACTTGCCAATGCTGTTTGCTTAATAAAATGTCTTCTATTCATTGTTGCTGCTGGTTACTCGGTTTTCAATTTTAGCATCCACTGGTTTTCCGTTGGCGGTAATTTGCTTAATGTATTCAATTAATGCGTCTCGAATTAGATACCCTTTGTTTTGAAAAGGAAAAGGTTTTAACATAGCGGCATCGCTCCCCCCTTGTGCTATATAATCTGAATTGGCCGTTATATAAGTAGCATTGCGATCCAATGGCTTGCCATTGATGATAATATCTACTGCTTGTTTATTCTTAATCTTAAATGAAGAACCCGATGAAATAGGCCAACCACCATCAGCCGCAATATGATTGAGTAATGCTTCAATTACCGATCCCTTTAATTCTTGTATGACCAATAAATTATCGAAAGGCATTAACTCATACACATTACCAACCGTAATATTTCCTTTGTTAATGCTTGCTCTTATTCCACCCTGGTTCATGAATGCAATGTCTACCGGTATACCAAATTTTTTGGATGCCATTTCCTTCATACAATCGGCCATAAAATTTCCCAAACCACTTTCAGGTAACCGCTTGGTCATGGTTGCTGGAGTAAAGCCAATAACATTGTTCATTGTGCGATTTACTTCAATTGAGTATGGCTGCACCAAATTAATCAAAGCCGTATCCCCTTTAATTTTAGGCGAAACAGCATAACCCAAATAACTAACCGACTTAGGAACTTGAGTAGTACCACAAGCCATCAAAAGCAAAATAAACCCAGTATAAAAAATTGATACAATACGCATGAATAAACATTGAAGTGAAGAAAGGTACAATAATAATTGGAAAATTTAAACCTACTTTTGTAGTAAATAAAAGCGCAAACATGAGTTACGAAATCACCGGCAAATTGGTTGCCAAATTCGACATAGTTCAACGGACAGAGAACTTCAAAACCAGGGAATTTGTAATTGAAAAATCGGAAGACATTAATGGAAGAACCATCACTAATTATGTAAAATTTCAATGTGTTCAAGATAAAACAGCCATGCCCGATCGCTTTAATTTAGGAGAAGAAGTAAAAGTGATGTTTAATATTAAAGGGACCAAATGGATGAAAGATGGTCGTGAAAATTATATCACCAACCTAGACGCTTGGAGAATGGAAACGGTTAAGCTAACTAGTGATGTAGATATGCCGCCATCTGCTAATTATAATGATATGCCTCCTCCAGGAGAAGTGATAGACGATTTGCCATTCTAAAATACTCAACTACTTTTTAGGATCAACACCTGACAGTATGCAACAACAAATCAGTTTAAAAATAAAGCCAGAAGAAGCCGCACAAACAGAACTAGTGCATCAATTGATAGCACAGTCAATTGGTGTAAACCATTCAGCCGTTATAGGATACAGAACACTAAAGCAATCCATTGATGCCCGCAGTAGGCAACAGGTTTGGATTAACCTAACACTTCAAGCTTATATAAACGAGCCATTTATAGCGCGTGAAAGAATTAGTGTTCCATTAGAGACCATTCCATCTAAAGCAAAAAGCGTTATTATCATTGGCGCAGGGCCAGCTGGATTATTTGCAGCATTAGAATTAATTGAATTGGGCATTAAACCCATCATACTAGAAAGAGGCAAAGACGTTAAAGCCAGAAGAAGAGATTTAGCTGTGCTAAACAAAGAAGGCATCATTAACCCCGATAGCAATTATTGCTTTGGAGAAGGTGGAGCTGGCACTTATAGTGATGGAAAATTATACACACGCAGCAGTAAAAGGGGTAGCATAGACAAAGTGTTACAATTGTTTTATCAGTTTGGTGCCGAAGAAAAAATTTTATACCAATCACATCCGCATATTGGTACCAATAAATTACCGCAGATTATTTCTGCCATGCGTGAGCAAATTATGGTAGCTGGCGGAGAAGTCCATTTTGAAACTAAGGTCACCAATTTAGTTACCAAAGAGGGTGCTATTCATGAACTCATCACCGCAGATGGAAATCGATTTTCTGCAGATGCTTATATATTAGCAACCGGACACTCTGCTAGAGATATCTTTAGATTATTGCAAGAAAAAAATATATTAATTGAAGCAAAACCATTTGCATTAGGCGTTAGAATAGAACACCCACAAAGCATCATTGATGCAGCGCAATACCACTGTGATTTTCGTGGTGATTACCTTCCCCCTGCATCTTATAGTTTAGTAGAACAAGTAAAACAAAGAGGCGTATTTAGTTTTTGCATGTGCCCAGGGGGGATTATAGCCACCGCTTCAACAGATCCCGGCGAATTAGTGGTAAACGGCTGGAGCCCCAGCAAAAGAAATAATCCGTTTGCCAATAGTGGTATGGTAGTGCAAGTTGCGGAAACAGATGCCCTACAATATTTTAAAAAACAATCGGTCAGTCCTTTGTTATTAATGGATTTTCAACAATCCGTAGAACAAAAAGCATATAATGCTGGTGGCGGAAAATTTGTAGCGCCTGCACAAAGAATGATTGATTTTTGCAACAACAAACCCTCTACTGATTTACCCGATTGTAGTTATTTACCTGGACTGGCTTCTGCTAATTTAAAGGAAGTATTACCTGATTTTATTCGAGAAAGCTTACAAGGTGCATTAAAAATGTTTGGAGCAAAAATGAAAGGATATTATACCAATGAAGCAGTATTGGTTGCAACAGAAAGCAGAACATCCTCTCCTATCCGAATTCCAAGAGACGCAACAACACTAACCCATCCACAATTGAATAATTTATATCCCTGCGGTGAAGGTGCTGGCTATGCTGGAGGAATTGTAAGCGCTGCAATGGATGGACAAAGACTAGCAAGGCAAATTGCCCTAGTATGGGCTTAAAATATTCCATTATTTTTTCCTTACCTCTAGTAAATTTTCTTTTATTAAAGAGTTGGATTGATAAGCTGCTTGTTCAGTAGCATATTGTTCCTTCTTTTCATCAGACCAATTGGTAATGCCACTTAAATTAGGTTTACCTGCATCTACCCAAGCAGTGTACCAAAAATCAGCAATCATATCTGCAGAATGAAGCAGTTGTTGATTAATAGTGGGTTGTAATTTTTCGGAATACGCTTTGGCAAAAGCAGTTGTGTAAGACCTAGATTGTTTTCCGTTTCGCATTTGATAGCGATACTTAGTAGAGTCGGTAAATGCTACACTAGTTTCCACTTCTTTTGCTAACATAGTAGGCACCAATTCATGGGCTCTTTTTATAGCGCGGAATACATCTTTTATAGGATTTCTTAAATATCGAACTTTATGTCCACTGAATAAATTGTATTGTTCTATTTCTAATTCAGGAATCATAGATTCCCACAAACTATGTAAGCCTTGCTGATTGGTTAACTGACCATCATAATTGATAGTGGTATGTAAAGGAACATTTGCGTCTCCTATATAATGACCAAGATCTGCTGCATAAAATAAAATTGAATCTTTGTTTTGCATTTTAAATGCATTGGTCAATTGGTTTTTTAATACAATGATTTGGTAGGGAACGTATCCATATTTGGTTAAGGTATCCAAACTATATTTTGCAATGGCTTTATTAAAATCGGGTGGCAAATTATAGGCAGGCTTTTCATTGAATGGTTCTAAATCAATAAAATGCTTTGGTGCTTCTGTACTATCGGTATTTCTTCTAGTGTCTGCTCTTGGTGCATCGTACACTAACTTTCCCATATTGCTGTGAAAAAAGCCAGCCATTTCAGCTGGAAGTTGATAAACGGCTAACTGGTGTATGGTTCTATGTACCAAAAAACCCCAACTACTCAATCCAACAAGTATAATTACTAATAACAACCCTCTCCCCCCCTTTAATAAACCCTTCATTTCACTTACTTTAAATATTTTACGCGAAATTACTCAAAAACAAGGCCTTTCCTGTAATATTTTGTTGAAAGGCAACACTAATCATTACATTTAGTTCATATATAAATAAGCATATGAGTGCAATTTTAGAATTAACCAATTTGAGAAAACATTATGCCACGCAAAAAGCGGTGGATGATATCAGTTTCTCCATTGAGCAAGGAAGTATTTTTGGATTACTAGGTCCAAACGGAGCAGGTAAAACCACTTTATTGAGAATGATTACGGGGATTTTTTATCCAGACAGTGGTCATATTCAATTTGATGGAAAAACTTTTGATCCATTGAACGACATTATCAAAATTGGCTATATGCCAGAAGAAAGAGGCTTGTACAAGAAAATGAAAATTGGAGAGCAAGCCATTTACTTAGCACAATTAAAGGGGTTGAGCAAAGCGGAAGCCATGCAAAAAATCAAGTTTTGGTTCAAGAAATTAGAAATGGAAACTTGGTGGAATAAAAAAGTGGAAGACCTAAGTAAGGGTATGAGCCAGAAATTACAATTTGTAACAACGGTATTGCATGAACCCAAACTCATCATATTAGATGAACCTTTCAGCGGATTAGATCCACTCAATGCCAACTTAATTAAAGAAGAAATTTATGGATTGGCCAAGAGAGGAAGTACTGTCATATTCAGTACACATAGAATGGAACAGGTGGAAGAAATTTGCGACCATATTGTTTTGGTAAACTTGGGCAAGAAAATATTAGATGGAACAGTTCATAATATTAAGCAGCAATTCAAAGAAAATAAGTTCAGTATTAAATTAAATGAATTGCCAGGCACTTTAAGTGCACCAGCATTCAACATTGTGAATGTAAACAACAATGAATTGGTATTGCAAATAAATGAAGGATATAAAAGCAATGATATCTTAACCCATTTCTTAAACAATCAATGCATTATTGAATCTTTTCATGAAATTCTTCCTACGCTTAATGAAATTTTCATTAGTCAGGTAGAAGGAACACACGCCACAGCAAGAGCATTTCAAAAAACAGACAACTAATTATATGAACAAGATATTTATTATTATACAACGCGAATACCTCAGTAGAGTAATGAACAAGCGTTTTCTACTGACTACCATTCTGACTCCATTAATTATGGTGGGTTTTATTGCAGGAGCTGCATTTCTTGCCGCTACAGATAAAGAAATACATAAAATTGCAGTAATAGATCAGAATGGATTTTTCAAAGGAAATTTAAGAGATGCCAGTGATATCAAATTTGAGTTCCCTTCAGATGTAGACACATCCAATTATTCTAAGAAAGGATTTACAGATATAATTATTATTCCAAAATTTGAAGGAACAGCTAAAACGGAATACATCATTCGTTCTAAGAAAAGAATTGGGTTAAGCCTTGAATCTAAAATTGAAGACAGAATCAATGACGCTATTGAAGACCAAATGTTACAACAAGCTGGAATTGATAGATCAAAATTAGACTCCATTAAAACCTCTTCTCAGTTTGCAAAAATGAAGTCATTAGAAGAGACTGGAGATTCTGTTAAAGAGAGCAGTGCAGCACTCTCTTATGGAATTGGATTTGGAAGTGGTATGCTAATTTATATCACCATGTTTATTTATGGTGCCATGGTAATGCGTGGGGTGATGGAAGAAAAAACCAATCGTATTGCAGAAGTAATGATCAGCAGCGCAAAACCTTTTCAATTAATGATGGGTAAAATCATTGGCATTGGCGCAGTGGGGCTAACCCAATTTTTTGTTTGGATACTATTGATTTTTGGAATTATTGCTGCTTCGCAATTCTTTATTCCACAAGATGTGTTACAACAAGTAGCAGAATTGCAGAAAGCCAATGCACAAATGGGACCAGGTGGTGCAGCATCAATTGCACAAGCGGGTGAAACTGCACAAAATTTATATAAGTTTCAAAACACCATGAGTACCGCCAACTGGCCTTTAATCATTGGTTGTTTTATTTTTTACTTTTTGGGTGGATACTTATTCTATGCTTCATTGTTTGCCGCTGTTGGTTCGGTAGTGAATGAAGATCCACAAGATGCACAAAGTTTAATGTTACCCATTACAATGCCCATCATTTTCTCTTTCATTATTATGAGTCGTGCAGTGGAAGATCCAAGTACAAGTATGGCTACTTGGGCAAGTATTATTCCATTTAGTTCACCTATGGTAATGATGGCAAGAATTGCCTATGGCGTTCCAGGCACAGTACCTTACTGGCAATTGGCTGCAAGCATGCTAACCTTAATAGGTAGTTTCTTATTAACTACCTGGTTAAGCGGAAAAGTATACAGAACAGGAATTTTAATGTATGGTAAAAAAGTGGGCTGGAAAGAAATTGGTAAATGGGCTTTTAGGAAAAACTAAAACTATCTAGTTAACCATCCTATATAAAAGGGTCGGCAGTTCATCACTGTTGACCCTTTTCTTTTAGTTGAACAGCTATTACTATTGCGCTAGAGAAATCCGCACATTCACCCCAGCGCGGGTATTCGTGATAGGTGCTGATGTTGAAATATAAGGAGTCACTCTTCGCTGATCAAAGAATAGTTTCACGTTTATCCTACTGTTGATTACATAATCAATTGCAGGTGATATGGTTATTTCTTTTTGTCCACCAGTACCATATGCATTGGTTTGATCTAATCTACTATTGCTAATAGAAACATCTCTTACAGATACATCCAATTTTAAGTTCAAGTCGTTTTGTAATCCTTTCCCCGTAATATTAAATGGTAGTTTAAATCCACGCTTTCTCCAATTCATTCCTACAATCCATTCAGTACTCCTACTTTCGCTCAATTGGTAGTCAATTAAACTCAAACTTAATTGCCTACTCTTTCTAAATTCTAAATTGAAATTGAACTGACTGATAGTAGTGAAATCAATTTTTAGTAGTGGTTCAAAACGTTCTGCCATACTAATATTTGGCACTAAGAAGAATGGAATAAAGTTACCACTGGTAGTATCAATAAATCCTGGCGCACTTAATCTAAATGGATCTTGGTACAAAAGTGCACTACTAAAACTATTCATACTCAATTGACCATTATAGCCATGGCTGATGGTAAAATTGCTGAATAAAGAAGCTATAGCAGGAATTTTGGTAAGACCTGTATAGGTTAATTTCCAATTAGGTTTAGGAATAATTCCGCTAAAAGGATTTGCACTTATTTTACTAGCTCCCTCTCTTAATAATGCAATGGTATTAGGATCTTTTCCTGTATAGGCAGCCAAGAAAGAAGGTATTAATACA
>JBKBWE010000014.1:7647-19719 GCA_046289145.1 Sediminibacterium sp. | reverse complement strand
AATTCATTGGAGTGTACCCCGCGTATTGAAGCATAGTAGGATGATCATAATACAACAATTTAGGAGATATTACTCCAATTGAAGGATAACTATTTAATGTGTTTACCAAAGTTTCAATAAGTCCTTCTGTAAACTCAGTATCGTTGTTTACAAAGAATAAATAATCACCAGTAGCAACAGACAACCCAAGGTTATTACCACCAGCAAAGCCAAGATTGGTTGCTGAACGTATGAAAATTGCTTCTGGATACTTAACTTTCCATTGGGGTACAGGATCTTCTTTACTCCCATTGTCTACTACTATTATTTCAATATTGGTATAGCTGTTTTTATCTCGTATTGAATTGAGCAATTCATCAGTTACATAGCTATGATTAAAGTTGACTGTTATTATAGAAACTCTTTTCATTTATCTAAACCTAGTATTAGTAACGTAAATTATCTAAATTAGCGGAGAATGTGAAATATTAGGTAAAATGGCTACAGACAACAGTCAGGTTTTAAAAGTAGAAAGAGTATTTGCTGAACTTTTAGAAGAGTTAGAAAAGCAACCCGTGAGCAAACAAAAAGCTATGGAAATGCAACACCTTTTCTTGCATACAATGGAAAAAACTTATAAGGTAAGTAGTCTGAGCTCTTACCATGATGATGACTCTAAAGGGAATGAAGAAATGGTATTAGATATGGATAAGTTATTAAGACAGCATCGTTCATTTAGTGTCAAAAACTTACCCGATAAAGCCATCAATTGGGCCGCTGGATTAGCCTATTCTGGTGTAGGCTTATTATTCATTACCATTGGGTTTTTAATGATTGTAACCCCAACATCTGCAGAATTTGAAATAGCAACTTTATTTTACTTCAACGAATACGATGGATTCACCGTTTTAGATGCTTTTGCTCTAGTAGTAATTTTCATTGGGATATTCTTTTTTATTAAAGCATTTGTTGCTCAAGATAAAAAAGAGTGATAATTACTGAATTGCTTTATCAATCATTTCAAGAACATCATCATTTGCAGCAAATTTTCTAGCGAAGAATTTTCCTGAATGCATAAACGAATCGAAATCTTCTTTAGTTAATATCTTAGGATTTTTATTCCCTTCCGACCAATCTATATATCTAAGGTTATTCCCAATAATATCTTCTCTAAAGGAAGAATTATATAAAAGAGTTTGAAAAATAAGCTCATCAGGTGCCCAAGTGTAGCGGAAAAATTTTACAATTTTCGGTGAAGAATCTAATCGCTTAATAAGAAAAACAATATGCTTGAGTGTTATTGTAAACCACTGTGATCTACCAACAGGAATTAGGCCATCTGGCATTTTTCTATTTGGTAGAATAAAATTTACTAGATTTTGAATCTTAAACTTACCAGGAAAATGCCAATGATTAAAATGATATTCTTTTACCCTAGAAATAGCTTCTTTCCATTCAGTTTCTACATCCAAACAATGCATAAAAGCTTTACCAGGATTTTCATTCAAAAAAGCATGAAAGTCTTTAGCAGATTTAATGGGATAATCTTGTGCACTGAGCAAATTAACATAGTCTATGTTGAGTCCTGATGAAACAATTTCTTTAAACCCATTAATGGTTGCTTCAACCATACTATAGGTTGCCCATTGAATATCAACTCGGTTTTGAATAAAATGGACATTTTGGTTACTCGCTAAAGCCAATTCAAAGTCTTGAATATTCGATTTTAAATCTACATGAATAAAAAAAACCGTGTTTTGATAAGACAGCCTATTTACCAAACGACACAATTGGTCTGGATTAGCATGAACTAATATAAAATGGGCTACCATCATTTACTACTTTTTTAAAAAATTTTTGCGTACCATTTTTCTAATATTAATATATCCTGAAGTAAATACCAAAGACAATTTAAAGGGTATATGTTTATTAAAACAATAATACCCATAAAATATTCCAACAATTAGGGGTAAACTAGTGGCAAATGCAGCACCGTATAAATTTCCAGTTAGATAAATACCCACAAAATCGCCAATTACATTTACTAATAACATTAATAATACCTTGATGAAATTGGCTTTTGGCTGATGAATAATATCTAACGAAACAGCAATGAAACGATCAATTGGGTAAAATATAGCTAAAACCATCATAATTCTAAGTAAGTTAGCTGCTTCAGAATCCACATATTTCCCTCCTCCTAATAACCCTGTTGCTATATCAGCAAATAAGATTGCCCCTAAAGCAAGGGGAACAAAGGCCAAGGTTAAAGTTCCAGCATACTTTTGTAGAATATAAGCAACTTCCCTTTTATTCCCATTATTAAATGCTTTAGCCAAAGAAGACATTGCTGTAGCCAAGGTACTACGCAATGGAATTTCAATGATTTCCATTAACCTACCTGGCAAATTATAAATAGCTACAGCAGCAGGGCCTAACATATAAGCCACAATAAAAGTATCTGCACTTCTTAACATATTGGCACTTATAGTGGTTCCAACACTAAATTTTCCAAAATGATAAATCTCTTTGACACAATTTTTTGTTTTTGCAAATAGGGAAGATATACCAGACCAACCGGTTAAAATTGCAATGATACTTGCTAAAGACGCAGAAGCAAGATTTACAATAAAAACAGATTGCAAGTTCAATTGATCAAACACAATTAGCGTAACAATGGACAAAATAAAACTGCCTTGAGTAATGACACGAAGAATCAACAACTTATCGAATTTTTGATCTGCTTGTAAAATCCAAGAAGCAATTCCAGAAGGTAAAGTAGCTACAAAGCTTAGTCCAAACCATTGTATAATTACTAATACAGCAGGGTCCTGAAAAGAATTGATAAATGGAATAAAGGCCAAGTTAATTAATCCCATTACCAGCGTAATTAAAATCGCTAAATACCATACAGAACCTAACACTTCATTAGCTCTATCTTTTGAAGTGCCTGTATAAAATTTCACTAATGCAATTTGTAAAAATCCAGTCCTGAAAGTATCTAATAAAACCGCTACAGTTTGAAAGAAAACCCAATACCCAATCTCTTCTACTGTTAATGCCCTATATAATACTGCAACAGTAATCATTGCTAAAACCGACATAGCCCCATTACCTGCAAGAGATAAAAAGTGTTTATTATTGAGCTTATGAATCAGTTTATTCAGCATATAAATTCAAGTAAATAGCTAAAATTAATTAAATATAAGCCTATAAATGCTTTTGAATTGCTTTATATATTTCAGCAACACTATTTTCCCAAGTATGTGTTGAGGCAAAATCCTTTCGAGCATTTTCTAAATCATTAGTATTTTCTTTATGGGCTTTTTCAATTAAATCAATGTATTCTCTAGCCGTTTTAGCCAAATAAGTATGACCACTAAACACCGCTTCCATAAAGGGGGTGCTTGTAGCTACTACTGGTTTACCCATAGCTAAATATTCATCAATTTTTCTAGGATAGTTCCCAATGGTGACTTGACTCACCACTTGAGGATTTAAACAAATATCAAAAGAATGAATATATTCTGGCAATAGTGAAGGACTCTTTGAACCTAAAAAATAAACATTACTTAATTCATGAAGTTGACTTTTCAAAAACATTTCATCTTCAGGGCCGACCAATAAGATACTCCAATTAGGTTTAGCTTTTGCAATTTCAACTAAAAGTTCAATATCTAATCGCAAGCCACTTAATGCCCCTACATATCCAATTTTAAGCCCTTTAATTTGCTGAACATCAATAGGCAATTCAGTGGAAGTGTATTTCATAAATAAATCTAACTCACATCCCTGTCCTACATAATAAGAATGCGGATTGTATTCCCTACAGTAATCGGCTAAATAGGTAGAATTTGTAACACAGATATCCGAATCAGCTATCAATTTAGGTTCTAACTTTTCACCATGTCTTTTCCAATAATCCACCGCCAACATATAATCACGAGAGTAATAAACCGTTAGTTTTGGCTTTAACAGTTCTTTTAAATGAAAGCTCCTAAACATATCATTGTCATTAAACAAAATATAATCAGAAAAGCCTAGTGTTTGAATTGCGTTTAAAATAGATTTTGCAAATCTTTCATTATTAATTCTATTTAAATACTTAAAAACAGTATGAATTTTAATCCAATTAATCGACTCTATAATAGTGTCAGGATAAAGATTCCACATAGAGGGATTTATTTGAACAAGCCCCGACTCTTTATGCTTGATTATATTATTTCTCTTCAAAATTTTCGGGTCAGTTGACCCTTTAATTAAACTCACTCTATCCAATGCTGAATTCACATAAAGTACTCTGTTATGCTTACTGAATTCTAGTGCAATGTTTTTACAATTACTTCCAATTTCCACATCCCAAGGTTGCTGACCAACAATGATAATATCCCTTCCTGTTAGCATAGTGAAATTTTATTTTTGAGTAATGAGTTGTTGCTGTTCATTATCTAATCGCTTTGTAATAACAATAATTGCAGCTACTAAATAAAACAGCGTATTAGAAGGAAACTGTACTATAGCTTCTTGTGGATAATTTCCAACATGATAAGCAAATGCAACTAGAATCATTGACAAACAAATGGATTTTAATGTTGGATCTTTAATCGTATAATAATTATTAATACCTTCTTTTAAAATAATAAACATTAAGGTACAAAAAACCAATAATCCCAGCCATCCTGCTTCTACTGCAACCCTAACATAACCACTATCGGGAGGGAAATTTGCTAAAAATGAATTAGGAGAAAAACGCTTACCCCACATACCTGTTGAACCGAGTCCACCACCTAATGGATGACTCTGAATAAATGGTTGAATACGTTTCTGATTGATTTTTCGCACATTAAAAGAGGCGTCATCGGATGGTTTAAATGCAGTTTGAAATCGATAAATTGTTGGGTTACTGGTGGGCACAAATATTAAAGCTGCAAAACCAATTGCCCCTACTAAAGCCCCAATCATTACTTGCTTGTTAAACTTTAAAATTGAATACAGGGCCAAAGCAACTGGCGGGAGAACATATGCACCTCTAGTACCAGAAAATAACATGGAAGTAAAACAGAAAAAAAGCGTTATACCCAATAATATTTTTGTCCGTTTCGAAAACGGACCAGATAATAACCCTATACACATTAACCCACTTACCACCATATTATAAGAGAAAGCAACTGGATCAGTAAAAATGGAGAACTTTCTCCATTGCCCTCCAATAAAAAGCAATCCAGCAATTTCAGGATCAGAATACAACCAAGCTTCTTCGAAGGAAGTAAAACCAATAAACTGTTGCTTATATGCATATAATGCGGCAATTACTGATAGTCCAAGCCACACCTTTAGTATTAATTTTAAAAACTGAATAGTTCTAATATTGTATAAGAAAACAAAAAAAGTAAGCATGATTACTGCAACTGAACGTACAGTATAAACCCAAGCCAATTTAGATTCTGCTGTTGGATTAATTACTTCAATGAAGTTGTACAAAATCCATATGATAATAATAACACTAATTGGGCCCTTAAATAGCGCCCAATTTGACTGCTTTTTCTGTTGAATAAATATACCTAGAATTAATAAAACTTCCATCCCATCCATCAAAGTACCTAAAGGGAAGTCAATTATATTCATCCTACCAATAAACATGATAAAATATGCTGCTACAATAAAAGTTAGTACCCCAAATTCAGGATAAAATATAATCCCGGCAACAAATGGAATACCAATCATTAAGAGTACCAATAAAACACCAGGCACCATCCCTAATTTTGCAACAACTATTGAAAAAAATATTGCCGCCCCAATAAAAATCAACAACCCAAAGGGGCCGCCCATTTTATTGACAAGAAAAAAATCGTGAAGTACGGCAAGCACTCCCCTCTTCTTTTTATTTTGCCCTATCGGTATTTGAAAAGGTTCTTCCATTATAGAAACAATAATTTAACAAAGAAATAGTACACACTTACACCAGCAAGAGCAAGGGCAGCCAACCTAGTTAAATAGTCTAACCGTTGTTGGTCATATATTTCTTGCTCCTCTTTTGTAAGTCTTTTAGTAGCTGGCTTTGTCTTCATTCTAATTTATTCAAAGAATAATAAAGTTATTCCTATTTAGGTATAAAAAAGTAATTCAAAGATTGCTGACCTGTGTAATCTATTAATTTCTTATTGCTGATAATTTTAACAGAGTAACCTAAATTCTGCATTAATTCAATACAAGCTTTTTTCCGGGCATTATCCCATAATTCTGCCATCACGATAGGCTTATATAATTTCATTAATCCAATAGTGCCCTGCAATACAAAGAACTCGAAATTTTCTACATCTACTTTTATACCAGTTACCGGATATTCAATCTTTCCAATTAAATCAGCATCTAGAGAAACCATTTGAACTTGTTCTTCTAAAAAATTAGTCAACAAATTAGCATCTTCTCTTTCTACCGCAACATCAATAAAACTCAACCCTTGTTTTTTCACCCCACTAATGATAGGTGTTTTAATAGTAACCATGTCATTGGTATTGCCAAGTGCTAATTGTTTTACCAACACATTTTGAACCTTAAAAAACCGAACAACTTTTGTAATTATTGATGACAAAAGTGAAACTGGCTCATAGGCAATAATGGAATAGTTCGGGAACTCTTTGGCAAAAATAACCGTGGTATATCCAACATTCGCTCCGGCGTCTATAATGGTGGAGGGTTGATTTGATTTAACTAATTCAATGAAAATATTGAAATCGGCATCATCTCTTAAGAGACGATATTTTAATGTTCTATAAATACTAAAAACAAACAAATATGTCTGGTAACCCAAAATTTTTTGAATAATTAGTTGAAGAAAACTTTTGAGTTTTTGTACCATCTGAATATGCTTTATTTAGTATTCTTATCAGTATGAAAATGTTTGGTTGCTACTGAATGTTTATTGGCGTTTCGAACTTTTAGCAATGATAATACCTGATAAAAAATAAACTTTGGTATCCCCCAAAGTGACTTGTATATGCGTGCGTCCGTATTATTAATTGCAAGTGCCAAAA
The DNA here is from genome assembly GCA_046289145.1 of Sediminibacterium sp. Taxonomy (GTDB): domain Bacteria; phylum Bacteroidota; class Bacteroidia; order Chitinophagales; family Chitinophagaceae; genus Sediminibacterium. The sequence goes on along the minus strand of JBKBWE010000014.1, from coordinate 12,706 downwards.
TAAATCCAAGTACAAATATCACAAACCCCAATAACCAAATCATTGCAATAAAAGGATTGAAGATCAAATTCAAAAGCATACAAAATAAACCGATCAATAAAAAGATAAAAAGCGGCGGTCTTAAAAGTATTAGGCCGAATAAAAACATATTCCAGTCTAATTTGAGTATTCCTTTTCCAATTAATCCAAACCCAAATGAAAAGTATTTAAACCATGTATTAATCCATCTAGCTCTTTGATTAACCAACTGATCACTTTTAGAAGTTTTTTCATCATACACAATTGCATTTGTAGCAAAAGCAATGCGATAGCCTCTTGATACAATTTCTTTCTGCAATATTTTATCGAAACCAGCTCCAGTTATATCTAGATGTGCTAAACAGTCTTTGTACAATTGAGTAGTAAAAGCCATTCCTGAACCAGCTAGTGTAGCTGATGAACCAACATTAAATAACACTTTCCCATCATAAAAATGATAATAAATATCTCTAGCGCCATCTAAAGCAGCATAAAGTGTATCTAAATTTTTTGCGTCCCTTACTCCTTGAACTGCACTAAAACCTTGGTCAAATAATTTATTTAATTCAATCAAGTAATTAGGATCAACCAAATTATCACTATCAATAATAGTTAACCTTTCGTGTTCCCTTTTAAATCGATTAATTGCATAAAAGTGAGAACGGGTATTACTAGACAATGTCTGTTCTGGCCTGAGAACAATTACACGATTACCATCAAACTTCAAATTGGTAATATCACACTTATCTGCAACAATATAAATTAGATAATTACTATAATTAAGCTTTAATAAAGAAGCAACAACAGAAGGAATTAAAGTAGTTTGTTCATACGCAGTTACAATTATTGCATAATCTGCTTCATTGGTAGAAATTAGCTCCTTCTCTTTATTCAATTTGACAATTGCATAAAGCAACAATAGAAAAAACGGCAATATTAAGTTATACCCAATTGCTATTTGAAAAACATACCAAATCAAATTGATGATATCTTGAAAATTCATAGCAGGGCATTTAATTATTTAGGAATCTTATTCAAGCGATTGATAATTAATTTATTCAAAGCCCATCCAGCAAATGTATCGCCCAAATCGTATAAGTATTGTACACTTTGTTTCTTGCCATTTTTTATAGTAGATCCTGCCGCAAATATTGCAACTACTTTATCTGCAAGTACAATCCATTCTCTAGACTTATTCAACTTATCCATAGCTGGGGCTTCAATAATGATAATATCAAATACATCTCGCAAGAATGCTAACTTAGGCTTTACAATAGACTCATCACAAAATTCAAAAATAGAAGTATCTCCACCCCTATTTCCCAATACACTAACCCTGCCTTCCTTGATAATTTCAGAAAGAGTAATTCTATTTTTTAAATAGTCCTCTAAATAACAATTGGTACCAGTTGTTGCTGTAATAGTGGGTTGATCAAAGTTTCCATCTATGACTAATACGCGCTTATTTACCATTGAATATGCATAAGCAAGGCCTAATGAAATCAAGGTTTTACCTTCGCCATCCGACAAGCTAGTAATCACTAGTTGCTTTTTGTGCCCCATTTCTCTTTCAATTTCAAAACGAAGAGATCGTAACAAATTTTTAAAAGCAATGGTGACTTTATTTCCCTCTCCATTCTTCCATAGATTAGTCAAATCTAACATTGAAGTGTTGATATAAGGAAGGTAGGCTAATACCGACAAATTAGTCTTATTGGCTAAATCTGTTGCGTTTTGAATACTATCATCTAGGTAGAAAATAACAAACAAGGCAGCTAAGCAAAATATGAAACTGATTATACCAGCTAATGCAACAAGTATTAATTTTTTTGACGGTTGAGCAGGTCCAGGCATGGCCATTTCAATCTGTCTTAATTGAACAGTCATACTAGACTCTAAAGAAGTTTGATTAAACCTATTTTGAATATCAAGGTATTCTTTACCAGCAACATCTACCAAGCCTTCGTAGTTCTGAATAAGTGCTTCATGGGGAACAAGCATGTCAAACTTTTCGTTAAGCCTTCTTAACTCATCAGAGAGTGGAGCTATACTGCTCTTAGATTGGTCTAATGCAATTTCTAAATTAAATCTTTGCTGTACCAATAATTGCTTATTGGCTAAAGGACTTACTAATAGCCGATCGGTAGATTGTAAAACTTGCTGTTCTAATAATGCTTTTAATGAGTCTTGCTTTTGTTTGATTTTTGGATCAAAATTACTTTTCACTAAATCATTGGTAACTACACGGAGTCGTTCTCTTGTGGCTAAAACTGATTGATTAATATCTACCACTACACTTTCCAAATACCGCCGATCTTGGGGGCTAAACTTTTGATCAATTCCTTTTATTGCTCCTTCATATGACTCAACATCTTTTTTTGCTACTTGAAGTCTTGATTCAAAATCGGCAATCTGCATATACAAGCTCTTGGCTTGTTCATTTAAATTTAAAACCCTATTTCTGATTTTATAATCACGCAATAAACGAGTTTTAGCCGATAAGGAATCAAACTTCTTTTTCATCAACATGTCTAAGAAGTTCACTGCTTTTTCTTGATTCCCTTTTATATAGCTAGAGTAAAAGTCAATAAATTCACTAATAAGGGTATTAATAACAAAAGCAGATAAAAATGGATTCTCCGACTCATACTCAAAGTCTATAAAGTCACTGTTATTAACTCTATAAATAAATACTTTTTTTTGTAATGTGGCTTCATCATATCCCATCGAAATGAGTAACTGATTAATCCCAAACTGGTCTTTATCAAACAAAGAAAGGGGTTGTTTTGAAGCAATATGTGCTTTAAACACTTCCAAAGCATGCGCCCTTGCTTCTGGTCCAATTTCTGTTACTAACTTACTTAACGGTCGAAAAGGCTTGTTACTAGTTAAATCATGAACCATTAATTGAAATGAAACTTGATCAAAATTTCTTTTCAGCCTATTCATTTCAATTAGGTTACTGAACTGTTGTGAGGCTTTATTTTCATCCTGTCCACTATTTTTTTCTAGAAATTGTTGAGACTGATCTACCAAACCGGTGGATATTCTAGATCGAGACTTAAAAGTATCCGGAAGCTTACGTACTAGAAAATAGGTTATAAAGACTGCTATCATTGGAACAATGACCAGTATATATTTCCTTTTGTATAGCAGTAATAAAAACTTCTGTAATTCCATTTACTTTATCTCTTCCAATTTTTTCCCAACTAATTCTTCTAATGTGGTCTTAGCAATTAAAACTGTGCTTTCCGCATCAATTATTTTTTGCTTCTGATCGGCATTTTGAATCATTAGTTTTGTATAATTCTCCAATGTTTCCTCCCCCCTTTCGTATTTAAATTTTATCTGTTTAAACAATGCTTCAATATCAATGGCGTTCTGATTTTGCACCCTTAATACACTTAAAGCTTGCATATACCTAAAATACCTATTTTTCACGTCTGTTTCTAAGGTTATTACATATTGGTCAGCAGTTAATTGGGCTATTGCCAATTCTTCTCGTGATTGCTTGATAAGGGTGGGTTTCTGGATAATATTGCTAAAATTGATGAACAGACCAATTTGAACCCCAGTTAATGTAGCATTGGTTAATGTAACAGAAGTGCTAGGGCTATAAAAAGCGGATAATGTAAAAAAATCAAACCAGGAAAGTTTGGCTTTTTTAAGATTATAATTGGCAAAATTGACCTTCCGCAAATTTGCCGCCATCAAAGGATAATTTTGTTTTGCGGAATAAATAAGTTTCTCTAAAAAGGGGTAAGACAATTCTGGAATCATAGACTCTTGAGCAGAAGATTCCTTTGTATTGAGTAACAACAAACAAGCAAATAGTAAACTAAGGCAACCCTTTTTAGAGGCATGAAACAAATAACCGAATTTAGAATACGGTGAAAAGGCATTATTTATATCTAAACCAATGATTTTCATAAAGATTAAAGATAAATAATATAGTTAAAACCAAGGCCTTAGATATCCCCACTTTATTCAATAAATGAATAAAAAAACAAGAAGTTAAAAGAAATCAGCAAAAGCTTACACAGATTCTTTTTGTAATAACGCGGGTATCGTTCTTAGAATCAATTTAATATCGTACCAAAAACTATGATTTTCTGCATATTTGTTATCTAACATTAATCTTTCTTCTTCAGACATTTCTCCCTTTCCTCTTTTCTCAACTTGCCATAATCCAGTAATCCCAGCTGGTGCCATAAAACGCATAGCATATTTATCGGTAGTCAATTTTTCAGCTTCATACAAAGGCAATGGCCTATTTCCGACTATGCTCATATCTCCAATAATCACATTCCATAACTGAGGTAATTCATCAATACTGCTATTTCGAATGAACTTACCTACTTTGGTAATTCGAGGGTCGTCTTTTAATTTAAAAAAGGCTGACCCTGCTTTTGCCTTTCTATTTTCACTGTATTGTTTTTCGCACCATTGAATCGTATCAGAATAAATAGGAAACCTACATCCTGTTCCAGCTGCTTTACACTCATCGCATAAATACTCCTCTTCTTCGGCTTTAGCAATTGTATCATCAGCGCTAGGTGCATATTGATTTAAATGCTTCAAATCCTTCAAACGCTTGTCGGCATTCACATACATAGACCTAAACTTATAAAACTTAAACGTTCTATAACCAGAACCTACCCTTAATGCATAATAAAAAATAGGACCTTTCGACTCTAACCTCAGCAAAATACAAATAATGAGTAGAAGTGGAGAAAGCATTATCAATGCTAAGCCAGCAAAGAAAATATCAAAAACCCTTTTTATAAATGGGGTTTTATATTTATGAAAATCTAATACATTATTGGTATGTTTTAATTGACTCCATTTATCAATCAAAAAAGGGATTCTTATTTCAATATTTTCTTTTTTAATGGGTAGCTTAAAAACATCTGCAACACCCGCTTTTAAAGTCATTTTGACGGTGCTTTCACTTAATTGCTGACTAATTAAAAAAAAGGGAACTGCTATATTCTTCTTACTTACTAAGGTTTCCAATAATGAGATGCCCCCAGTACCTAAG
>JBKBWE010000014.1:0-7637 GCA_046289145.1 Sediminibacterium sp. | reverse complement strand
ACTTCGCTTTGCGAAACAATGGCTACAAGATTGAATTTATTTTTTTCCCAATCAGCAAAAAAAAGAAGAGGGTTAGCAAATCTTTTGAGTTCTCTTCCTCCCAAATTTGCTTGTGAAAAAATACTAAATATAATGTCATCACAATTGAGAAGTACAATAACTTGATCTTGGGGAGGTAGTTGGGTGTTCATTGTAGCAATTTGGTGAAATTATTTTCTAATCCTACGTAAAACCACTCTAAGTCTTGCTTCGAGTTCTTTTGGATTGAAGGGTTTTACTAGGTAATCATCTGCTCCTGCTTCCAAACATTGAATAATCATTTCTGAGCTTTCTTCACCAGACAGAATAATAATTGGAATAGCATTAAAAAAATCACTAGCACGAAGTTGCTTAGTTAATGCAAGCCCCCCCATAACTGGAGTATTTAAATCGGAGATTATTAAATCTGGCACATTACCCTGTTGTAAACAAGCCATTGCATCAACCCCATCTTTAAATATTTCTACTTGATAATGGGTACTTAAATATTTTTTTAAAATCAATTGCATGGTCATCTCATCTTCAACCACAACAATTTTTAAAGTATCAGAATCGGTGAATGCCATATTTTAAAATTTTGCTAATGTAAGAAATCTAAATATATTTAAATATGTAATAAGCGAATTTATATAGTTTTTATTCATTCTGATGCTTAATTTTTAAAATTCATGAGACCCATTTCAATCCCCCTGTATATTAATCAATTATTCAACACTAATCCCACAGATGCTAGTACAAGCGCTTTGATTAAAGAAAGATACCATATTTTATCAAAGGGTGAGCCAGTTGTATCCATTGTTATGCCTGCTTATAATGAGGAAGCCAATATTTTACAAACCCTATTATCATTAAGTAATAATGAAACCCAATGGCCTGTAGAAATAATTGTTGTGAACAATAATTCAAAAGATAAAACAGAGGAAATGGTCCTTTCTGCTGGTATTCCTTGTATTAGAGAAACTCAACAAGGCATAACCAATGCTAGGAATGCTGGTTTGGCTGTAGCTAAAGGCATATATATACTTAACGCTGATGCAGATACTATATACCCAAAAGATTGGATTGAGGAAATGGTAAAACCTTTGGCCAATGACAATAATATTTGTTCTGTTTATGGAAGATTCTCATTTATTCCGATTGGGAACACTGGTAGATTTACCTACTTTTTTTATGAATATTTTGCTGATTTAATGAGATGGATCAATAAAATATTTAGGGATGAAGCAATGAATGCCTACGGCTTTAACTCTGGTTTTAGGAGAGAACAAGGCCTTACTGTTGATGGATTTAATCACCCACCGGGCACTAATGAAGACGGATGGTTAGCCCTGAAATTAAGAGAAAAAGGATACGGGAAACTCTTTTATGTTACCAATATTAAAGCCTTGGTTTGGACAACCGATAGAAGAATCCAAATTGATGGGGGACTTTTAAAAGGAACAATCAAAAGACTTAAAAGAATGATTGGGCTATAAATTGCAGGAATGGTTGTACATTAACTGCACTTATGAAAGCGATTATTTGCTCCCAATATGGAGGCCCTGAATTATTAAAATTAATTGAAACAAAAATCCCTGAAATTGGAGAAGATCAAGTTTTAATTGATGTCCATTATTGTGGGGTGAATTTCCCCGACACCCTCATAATTCAAAACAAATACCAATTTAAACCGCCACTACCCTTTTCTCCGGGAGGCGAAATAGCTGGAATTGTTAGCCATATTGGCCGAAGGGTGAATAATTTCAAAGTGGGTGACAGAGTGGTTGCACTTTGTGGTTGGGGCGGAATGGCAGAACAGGTATGTGTAAAAGCTACCCATGTATTTCCTATTCCTTCAAGCTTAGACATGTTAAATGCCTCCATCTGTATGTATACTTTTGGAACAGCATTTTATGCTTTAAAAAATAAAGCACAATTAAAAGCAGGTCAAACTGTATTGGTATTGGGAGCTGGTGGTGGTGTTGGATCCGCAGCCATCATGATAGCCAAGTTAATGGGAGCAAGTGTAATTGCAGCTGCATCAAACAAAGAAAAATTAGCCTATTGTAAAATGTTGGCTGCGGATGAAACCATAGATTATAGTACTGAAAATCTTAGAGACAAGATTAAAGAAATTACCAGCAATAGAGGAGTTGAAGTTGTTGTTGATACCATTGGAGGACCTTTAGCAGAAGAAGCATTAAAAAGTGTATCGTGGAATGGTCATTATTTGATAGTAGGTTTTGCCTCTGGAATTATACCACAAATCCCATTTAACCTTGCTTTACTTAAAGGATGCTCAGTGCATGGAATTTTTTGGGGTTCATTTGCCGAAAAAGAGTCCAATTCAAACAACACAAATTTTATTCAAATTATACAGTGGATTTTACAAGGAAAATTAAAGCAACATATTCATCAAATCTATTCTCTTGAAGAGGCACCGAAAGCGATAGATGATATGATTCAAAGGAAAATTAACGGGAAAGCGGTTATTCAAATTAAAGCAGAACAATTCAGCTCTCCTACTATAAATAATGGTATTAATTCGAGTGAACTAACCAAAAAGACAAATAAATTAAGCAATGATGGCCATAAACTAATCATTAATGGTAAGGATGCGATTCATCAATTTATTGGAAGTAACATTGGACCTGGGAAATGGATAACTATAACACAAAAAATGATTAATGATTTTGCTTCTACAACACAAGACAACCAGTGGGTACATATAGATGAAGTAAAAGCAGCTAAATATTTACCTGAAGGAAAAACAGTTGCGCATGGATACCTTACTATGTCAATGGTTTCACATTTACTTTTTGAATTGATAGAATTAAATAAAGTGAATTCGTTTTACAATTATGGTTTAAACAAAGCTCGTTTCATTAATCCTGTTAAGGTAAATGATAATATAAGATTAAAAGCTATTTTAGAGAATGTGGAATCTCAATCTAATGGCTCAATAAAATTATTTTTAAGCTGCATCATAGAAATAGAAGGAATTGAAAAGCCTGCTTATGTTGCAGAAATAATCAGTATCATCAATTAAATTTTTAGCAATGGCTAAGTATACAAATATGGAATTCTTGAAATTCCTATTATTTAAAGTTCACCCCATTAATGAATTATTTACACGTGAACGTTTTGCTCATTTAAATGAAGAACAAGCATGGATGATGATTGAATCAGCAAAGCAATTGGCCGACCAAGAATTTGCCCCATTTTTTAAAGAAATGGATACAACCCCAGCTACTTATGATGGCAAAGGAAATGTTTTGACTCATCCAGCCCTAAAGAAAATGATCAACAAGGCAGCAGAACAAGGTTGGATTGGAGGTAGCGCAATGTTTGAACACGGCGGTATGCAATTACCCGAAATGATTTTTGGTACAGCCCATCATTTATTTCAAGCTGCCAATAACGGAGTACAAGGTTATTTAGGATTATCTGCAGGAGCAGCCGGACTAATAACCAGCTTTGGAAATATTGAACAATTGGAACAATACGTTCCAAAAATATATTCAGGCGAATGGCAAGGAACAATGGCACTTACAGAACCACAAGCGGGAAGTTCTTTAACGGATATTACCACTTCTGCAAAACCATTATCTGAAAACAGTTACTTAATAAAAGGACAAAAAATATTTATTTCTGGCGGACAACATGAAGCATGCGAAAATTTTATTCATCTCACACTTGCAAGAATAGAGGGTGCACCAGCTGGAGTAAAAGGCATCTCCCTCTTTATTGTTCCAAAATTCAGGCCAAATAAAGATGGAAGCTTAGTATATAACGATATTTATTGCGCAGGTGATTTTCAAAAAATGGGGCAAAGAGGATATGCCACCACTCACCTTTCATTTGGTGACAATAATAACTGTATTGGGTATTTAGTGGGAGAACCACATAAAGGATTGAGTTATATGTTTCAAATGATGAATGGCGCAAGAATAAGTGTTGGCCTTTGCGCAGCATCGGTAGCTATGGCAGCCTATCAAGCTTCCCTTCAATATTGCACCGAACGCCCACAAGGCAGATTACCAAGTGAAAAAGACCCAAACAAACCTCCTGTAAATATTATTCAGCATGCCGATATTCAAAGAATGTTGTTTACTCAAAAAGCCATTTCCGAGGGATCTATATCATTAGGAATTGAATGCAATAAACTCTACGACTTATATCATTCAAGCAATGATGAGGCAGAAAAAAATAAGTACCTATTTTTATTAGAAATTTTAACTCCTATTGTAAAAAGCTATCCCTCAGAACAAGGCAGTAGATCTGCAGCTTTAGCAATTCAAACATTAGGAGGTTATGGTTTTACAACTGATTTTCCTGTACAACAACATTATAGAGATTTAAAAATCATGTCTTTGTATGAAGGAACCACTGGTATTCAATCAATCGATTTATTAGGCAGGAAAGTATTAATGGAAAAAGGGAAAGCCTTGCAACTGTTATTAGATGAAATTCAACTAACTATAAAAAATGCCAGTCAGTTCGATACGTTAAAAAAGAACGCTGACTCATTGAATAATGAACTATCTAGAATTAATTGGATCATTAAACACTTGAATAAATATTTAGTAGAAGGCAAAATTGAAAAATACCTTGCTGATGCTACTGTATTTTTAGAGATGATGAGCTATAGTGTAATTGGCTGGCAATGGCTTAAAATGGCATCAAAAGCTGCGGAATTATTGAAATCTGGTACTATCCCTGCTAATAATAGCGCCTTTTATGAAGGAAAAATTCATACTTGTCAATTTTTCTTTAAGTATGAAATGCCACATGCAGCAGCATGTGCTGCCACGTTACTTGAAGAATCTGAATTAACTTTCATTAGCAATTTTGAGGCATTCCATTGATATTTTGCAATATGGGTGTTGATTTATTTATATTTACCAATCATTTGATACAATAATTTATGCTGAAAGTAGGCGTTTTTGGAGTAGGTCACTTAGGTAAATTCCACCTAAACAATTGGAAAGAAATTGAAGGGATTAAGTTGGTCGGATTTTTTGATCCGAACAATGACAATGCTAAAGAGGTAACTGAAAAATATGGCCTTATACGATATATGGATGAAGACAAGCTAATGGATGCTTGTGATATCATTGATGTGATTACTCCTACCAATCAACACTACGATATATGCATGAAAGCAGTTAGAAAAGGCAAACATGTTTTTGTAGAAAAACCAATCACCCATACTTTACAAGAAGGTAAAAACCTTGTAAATATGGTTAGAGAGGCTAATGTAAAATTACAAGTAGGCCACGTTGAAAGATTTAATCCTGCCTATTTAGCGGTAAAGGACCTCAATTTAAACCCAATGTTTATTGAAGTTCATAGATTGGCGCAATTTAATCCTAGAGGAACTGAAGTAAGCGTGATTTTAGATTTAATGATTCATGATATAGACATTATTTTGAGTTTGGTAAAAAGTGATGTTAAAAGTATAGCAGCAAGTGGAGTTGCGGTAATGACAGAAACACCGGATATTGCTAATGTAAGAATTGAATTCAATAATGGTTGTGTAGCTAATTTAACTAGTAGTAGAATTAGCATGAAAAAAATGAGAAAGATGCGTCTTTTTCAAAAAGACGCTTATATAGGAATCGACTTTTTAGAAAAGAAGACTGAAATTATTAAGCTTAAGCAACCTGAAGATGAGAATGTATTTTCATTTGATATTGATACCCCAAATGGAAAAAAAACCATTGCGATTGCAACACCTTCTATTGAGCCATTAAATGCAATAAAGTTAGAGTTAACTTCATTTGTAGATGCAATATTAAATAACAAGCCAACTCAGGTAAATGAAATTGATGGATATCTTGCTATGGAAGTAGCTCATCAAATTTTAGAAAAAATAAACAATACCAGCATACTGGTTTAATTATTATTAAGAAAGTATGCAAACCAGAAGAAGAAATATTAGTTTATACATACTTAGCGATTTCGTTTTATCCTTGGTTGTACTGATAGTGTATTTTCTAATTTACCCTGAAAAAAACCATAGTTCCTTTTCTTTTTTAGAGATTAAAATTGTTGGGGTCGATACTATCCTAAGTTTAATCCTTATCCCAATATTTTGGATTTGCTTTTACTTTATCACTGGAAGTTACAATAGGTCTCTATACGATAAATCTAGACTGAGCGAACTAACAGCAACCTTATTGCATTCAATGTTAGGGACACTATTATTGTACTTCTTTCCAAGTTATAGTCATATTGTATTTGCCAATCAGTTTTTTGTTTATTTTATTTTACAATTTTTACTAGTTGCAAGTGCTAGAACACTCTTATTGTTTCAAACTAAAAAAACACTTAAAAGAGGGGAAGTATATTTTAAAACGTTAATCGCTGGAAATAATAGCAATGCAATAAAAGTATTCGAAGCGCTTAATCGAAACTTTAAATACTTAGGCTTTAAAACAGTTGGATTTGTTTCAGTTTATGGAGAGGATTCAAAAAATGGATTATCTAAATGGATACCACACCTAGGGCCAGTTCAATTGATTAAGAAAATAGTTGAAGAACATCAAATTGAAAGAGTTATTATTTCGATTGAAAAAAAAGACAAACAAATAATTGAGGAATTAGTAAGTGCTTTAACTGAAAAAGAGATTGATATTAAAATGGTACCTGATACAATTGACATATTAGCTGGCTCAGTCAAAACCAGTAATGTTTTAGGCGCTATGTTAATGGATATTCAAACTGCAGCTATGTCGCCAGAAGAGCAACATATTAAGCGCTTAATGGATTTAATTGTAGCAATATTTGGCCTAATTCTATTAAGCCCATTAATGTTATATTTAGCTTTAAGGACTGCCTTTAGCACTAAGGGTGGAGCTATATACAAGCAGGAACGTATTGGTTTTAGGGGTGAACCATTTATCATTTATAAGTTTAGAAGCATGTATGAAAATGCTGAGCAAGATGGCCCTGCACTATCAAGCGACCATGATCCAAGAATAACCCCATGGGGAAAATTCATGAGAAAATGGAGACTAGATGAATTACCACAACTATGGAATATACTAAGAGGAGACATGAGCTTAGTAGGGCCAAGACCAGAAAGAAAAACCTATATTGATTTGTTATTAAAAAAATCACCTTATTACAGGTATTTACTAAAAGCAAAACCTGGTCTTACTTCTTGGGGAATGGTACAATTTGGATATGCATCTACCTTAGATGAAATGTTAGATCGAATGCAATACGATTTAATCTATGTTGAAAATGCTTCAATATTACTAGACTTTAAAATACTAATGCATACGCTTAGAATTATACTCTCGGGAAAAGGAAAATAAGCATACTTGAAATATAAAATTGAAATATTACCATCAAATCAAATTAATAAAGAGAAGTGGAATCATCTGGTTTCAGCATCATCGAATGGGTTAATCTATGCACAATACAATTATTTAGACTTTGTTGCAGATCATTGGGATGCCTTAATCATTAATAATTACGAAACCATAATTCCCATTACTTGGAGAACCAAAGCGGGTATAAAATATGCATACACACCTGCATTTACACAACAGCTAGGTTTTATTGGTGCTCCATTAGAGGAGCATACAGAAAGAGTGGTTAAAAGGATA
>JBKBWE010000285.1:0-3687 GCA_046289145.1 Sediminibacterium sp. | reverse complement strand
TGCAAAAGAAACAGCAACCTCTGTTTATAATGGTGCTGTAAGTGTTGCAAGAACTTTCAACGCTTACGTGAATCCAATTGCAAGTATTGTTGAAGTGGTGACAGGGAAAAGTACGGAGAGTGATTTTACTGTTGCTAAGCCGCGATCTATTTCTGGAATGGAAGCTGCGATTGCAATTATTCCAGGAGCAAAATTAGAAGGTGCTCTTATTAAAGCCGGTGGAGCTGCTGTTGAAAAAATAGCTATTAAAACGGCAGTAGGAACAGAAATAAAAGGATTTACCAAACATGGTGTTGAAAGAGCAATCGAGAGAGGTGTTAAACCTGCAGCTATACATGATGCGATTAAAAATCCTCTTAAAGTTGGAGAAGTTGTAACAGATAAAGCAGGAAGGCAGAGCCAGAGGTATGTTGGTAAAACAGCAGAAACTGTTGTTAATCCACAAACGGGTAAAATAATATCCGTTAATCCAACATCAACAAAGAAAGCAGAAGCGTTAATTAAAAAAGTTGGTGAGCAATGATAGTAAAGTTAAATTTTAATCAATATGATTTTTTAAAAAACACACTTGGACAAGAAAGGAGTGATTTATTCAAGCATTTGTCTAATGGTAATGGTGTCGCCCTCGGAATTAACGATGAGGTTGTAATAGAAATCCGTGACTGGATAGGTGAAAAATTGCAGAAGGACGGATTTGATGAGAATTATGAGTTGAATGAACAAGGTAAAATCTTAGAGCAGTTGGAAGATCTTTTGTATAGCTAAAATACTTAGTTGCATAAATCAATTTGCAAAGCCACTCTAACCAGGTGGTTTTTTTTATTGTGCAAGTTGTTGCACTTGTAATTTAGTGAGGAAGAGTTTGCTGATGGTATTGGTCTTGATTGGTTCAATTTTAACCTCTTTAAGAATTATGACGCAATAAAAAATCCCGGCTACCTGAAGCAACCGGGACTACTCACCCTATTAAATTAATTTCAATTTTAAATCACAAACCCATCAGGTAATATCGCTGTCTTTTTAACCACTACAATACCATCCTTAACGGTGTAGAGTGGATGATCGGTATTGGCTAAATGGCTGCCGCCATTAATTCTTACATCGTTGCCTATTCTACAGTTTTTATCGATGATGGCGTCTTTGATATAGCAACGCTCTCCTATTCCAATTTTAGGGAGACCCTTGCTGGTATTTAGCTCCATCTCTTCAAGGGTTTCATAATAGTCATTACCCATAATATAAGTGCTGACTACGGTGGTACCATGCCCAATTCTGGAACGGATACCTACTACACTTTGCTCTATTCTGCTTGCATGAATAATAGAGCCTTCTGCAATAATGGTTTTCTCTAAAGTAGTGCCACTGATTTTAGCCGGGGGCAACATTCTTGCTCTACTGTAAACTGTTTTATTATTATCAAATAAGTTAAAAAGAGGTACTTCTTGTGTTAAAGCAAGGTTGGCTTCGTAGAAAGAATAAATATTACCAATATCGGTCCAATAACCATCGTATTGGAAGCTAGATACTTTGTAATTTTCTATAGAATCTGGAATAATTTCTTTACCAAAGTCAGTTGCATTTGGGTGGGCTTCATTCAATAATTTATCTAGTATTTTTTTATTGAAAATATAGATACCCATAGATGCTAAATAATTTCTACCCTGCCCTTGCATATCGGCACCAGTATCACTTACCCAGTCTGGTAAAATATCTTTCTTAGGCTTTTCAATAAATGAAGTGATTACATTCTCCTCATTGGTTTTTAAAATACCAAACTCAGGTGCATCTCTATCATCTACAGGTATAGTGGCAATGGAAATATCGGTTTGACTGCTGTTATGATTCTTCAACATATCACCAAAATCCATTTGGTACAATTGATCACCACTCAAAATCAAAATATAATCATACTCTAAATTAGAAATATGTCTCAGCGATTGTCTTACCGCATCTGCTGTTCCCTGAAACCATCCTGGGTTATCAGGTGTTTGCTCTGCCGCCAAAATATCTACAAAGCCAGTACTGAACGCACTAAAGTGGTACGTGTTTTTAATATGCTTATTTAAAGAAGCAGAATTAAACTGTGTTAATACAAACATGCGGTTGATGCCACTGTTGATACAGTTACTAATGGGGATATCAACCAATCGGTATTTACCCGCAATAGGTACGGCTGGTTTAGACCTGCTTGCTGTAAGTGGAAAAAGTCGCGTACCTGCTCCACCTCCTAAAATTACTGCCAAAACGGATTGAGAAAATGTTTTCATATGACTGATTGCTTATTTTATGTTGATTTGAAATTAACTTATTTATTTTAAACTTTGGTAAACTTGTCTATACTCAGACACAGTGCTCTCCCAACTATGGTCTATCTGCATCATATGCTTGCGCATCCACTCCATATGCTTTTTGTCTTGGTAAACAGATACGCCTCTACCAATAGAATAAGCCAAATCATCAATGGTGGCATTGTTAAATCGAATACCAAAACCATCGGTATCTCCCATATCGGTTACCGTATCTTTTAATCCACCAGTACTTCTCACTACCGGAACAGTTCCATACCGCATGGCATACATTTGATTAAGTCCACAGGGTTCTACCCTACTAGGCATCAACAAGAAATCGGCACCTGCATAAATTAAATGACTCAATTGTTCGTTGTAGCCAATATAGGCATTGTAAATACCCTGGTATTCATTGGTCATTTGCTGAAGTTCCCATTCAATGCTGGTTTCACCACTACCTAAAATTAAAAAACAAGCATTCCCTTGGGTTTGATGAATGGCTGTTCTAATGGCATCAGGTAAAATATCTGCCGCTTTTTCGCCCACCAATCTTCCAATAAAAACAAAGAGAGGTTTGGTGATATCTAAACCAAATTGATCACAAAGTATTTTCTTGTTTTGCTCTTTACCCTTGGTAACTGTTTTAACCGTAAAACGGTTCTCTATATATGTGTCGGTTGATGGATTCCAAACCTCATTGTCAATTCCATTTAGAATGCCTGCACATTTGCCTTTTTCAAACTCAAACAAAGCCTCTAATCCATTGGCATTTTCTCTTAGTTCATCCATATAACTCCAACTAACCGTGGTTACTTTATCGGCACATTTTACGCCAGATGCTAGGGGATTAATGCTGCCTGCCCAGTCGAGCATTCCTCGCTTCCATAGATCCCACCGAGGTATATAGAGGCTTTTATCCCACCCCATCCAACCCTGGTATTGACCATTGTGGATCGTTACCACCGTTGAAACAGCTGCTAAGTGTTGAAAATCGTAACAATACTTCATCATGAACGGAATCAATGCCGTATGGTGATCGTGACAATGCACTACATCAGGCTGATGCTCCCAGCTGCTGATCCAACTCACGACTGCAATTTGGAATGCGGTAAAGCGCTCTGCATCGTCATCATAGCCATATATTTTCTGTCGATCTAATAACCCATTGATATCAATTAAAAAAAGGTCGAAGCCCAATTTATTGGTAGGCTCTTTAATTACGGTAAAGTCAAAATACCAGTTCCCTAAATTGGCGCTGCCTTTAAAATCAACTGTCCAATCATTTTCGTACAGGAACTTGGTTCTGTACATGGGCATAATTACTTTGGCAATATCCCCCGACTTGCATTGGTACTTGGGCAAAGCACCTACTACATCACCCAATCCACCTGCTTTGGCA
>JBKBWE010000013.1:0-19949 GCA_046289145.1 Sediminibacterium sp. | reverse complement strand
GGATTAGGCTATTTTGAATACAATGCCATTATTCAAGAGATTGCTAAAGTATGTGGTAGTATAGGCTTAAGTGTTGCTGCACATAATTCCCTTTGTACTAACCATATTCTATCGTTCGGTAATGATGAACAAAAAAAACGTTGGTTGCCGAAGTTGGCTACTGCAGAGTGGATTGGTGCTTGGGGATTAACTGAGCCTAATACAGGAAGTGATGCAGGCAATATGAAAACCACAGCTGTTAAACAGGGAGATCATTGGGTATTGAATGGGACTAAAAGCTGGATTACCCATGGAAAAACTGGGGAAATTGCAGTGGTTATTTGTAGAACCGGTGAACCTAGAACCAGTGGTAATTCCACTGCATTTGTTGTAGAAAGAGGTACTGCAGGGTTTAGTGCAGGCAAAAAAGAAAATAAATTGGGTATGAGGGCTAGCGAAACAGCTGAAATGATTTTTGACAATTGCATTATACCAGACAGCAATCGGTTAGGTGCGGTGGGAGATGGTTTTAGACAAGCCATGAAAATATTAGATGGTGGTAGAATATCAATAGCAGCTTTATCAGCGGGTATTGCTAAAGGGGCTTATGAAGCGGCTTTACAATATGCACAAGAGAGGCATCAATTTGATCAACCCATTGCTTCTTTTCAGGGAATTAGCTTCAAATTGGCGGATATGGCAACAGAAATTATGGCTTCCGATTTATTAATTTGGCAGGCTTGCGACCTAAAGAATAGGGGAGAAAAAGTGACTAGGGAGGGGGCGATGGCCAAATATTATGCCAGTGAAGTGGCCGTAAAAGCAGCTACAGA
The DNA here is from genome assembly GCA_046289145.1 of Sediminibacterium sp. Lineage (GTDB taxonomy): Bacteria > Bacteroidota > Bacteroidia > Chitinophagales > Chitinophagaceae > Sediminibacterium. Next base: position 19,137 of record JBKBWE010000013.1, on the reverse strand, counting down.
AGCTGTCCAAATTTTTGGAGGATATGGTTATACAAAAGATTTTCCTGTAGAAAAGTACTATCGTGACGCAAAATTATGTACTATTGGGGAAGGAACTTCAGAAATACAGAAACTGGTGATTGCAAGAGAAGTACTTCATTAATTGTTTTTCGATTGCTTGCTCATAATACGGGACCCCTTTGGGGTCCTTTTTTTATGTTGAAAGTATAACACAAAACTTTGTATCTTGAATATCGTAAGATCCATTAAAATCCATATCTACATTTAGCATCATGCGGATACTGTTTTTGTTTTTTCTATTATGTTTTCTATCACCGTTATTTGCGCAAAAAAATACCGGGTCGGCTTACATTGTTGATTCATTAAATAAAGAGGCGTTTAGTTCTAAGAGATCGGATATTTCGAAAGCAATGAATCTTTTAATCATTGCTCAAAATACTGCTACTCAGAATGATTATAAAAAAGGTCTCGCAATAGCTTATTTATACGAAGGGGGAATTTACCACCAACAGGGTTTTACCAAACGTGCTTTAACCGATTTTTATTTATCCTTAGACATTTTCAAAAGAATAAAAGACACTTTTAATATTGCTAAAGTAAGTCAACAAATTGCTGGCTCTTTATTGCTAGAAGGCAAGTATGACACAGCTGTAACTGTTTTTAATGAATCCTTACAAGTATATAATCGTTTTAATAAGCAGGAAGAAGTAGTAAATGTAAAAAACAGTTTAGGATTAATTCAATTGTATCGCAATAAGCCTGATTCAGCAGTTATCTTATTCAACCAAGCATTGGTAACTAGTAGACAAATAAAATATGTTTATGGTGAAAAGAAAGCACTCTATCATTTAGGAAAACTGGCACTTGAAGGGAAAAATTTAGAATTGGCCACTTCTTTTTTTAATGAGTCTATTGCCATTGATCAAAGAATAAATGATAGATACGGACTAGCATTAAACAATTTAGAGTTGGCCAATATTGGGTATAAAAGAGGTCAATTAGAAGCTGCTTTTCTGATGTCAAAAACAGCTTACGAATTTGCTAAATCTGTAAACGCATATGATATATTAGATCAAAGTACCCAACAAATCATCAATTATTATAGAAGAACAAATAATTTGGAGAAAGCAATTGCTTGGCAAGACACAGCTTTGCTAGTTATTAACCAACATCGCATAAAAGAAAATGAATTAGCTACCAATTTCATTGATATAATAAAGAACCAGCAGAACTTAAGATTAGATAGAGAAAATGCAATCATTCGAGCCCAACGCGCATCTGATGAACAGGTTTTCATTTTAACCGTAGGAACTTTTATTTTAATCATACTTGCGGTATTGGTAATTATGGTTTTTATCAATTACCAAAAACAAAAGCATTTCAGTAGAGAGCTTAGGGCAAAGAATATTTTAATTGAAGCTCAAATTGAAGAGATGGGCGCCCTTAACAAAGAAATCTCTTTTCAAAATAGAATGCTTGAAGCAGATAATAAAACCAAGGATAAATTACTTTCTATAATATCGCATGATTTACGCAATCCGTTGGTGAATACAAAGGGAATTTTGAATTTAGTTAATCAGGGTATGGTTCCTGAAGACCAGGCAAAACAATTATTGCTTCAATTAGAAACCCAATATATGGGTACTACTTCATTGTTAGATAATTTGTTGTTTTGGTTGAAGGGGCAGATGGCAGGTAAAAATCTAGATCGATCTAATGTGGTGATTTTCCAATTGGTAAAAGGTTTGGAAGACGAACATAAAATGTTGCTCGTTAGAAAGAATATTGCATTCAATAATGCACTGCACCCTCAAATGTTTGTACTTGCAGACAAAGAGATGATTAGAATCGTTTTGAGAAACCTAATCAGTAATGCCATCAAATTTACCCCTGAAAATGGCAGTATAGATATCAGGGCTGAACAAACAGAAAACGAGTCATTAATTTATGTAGAAGATACCGGAATTGGGATGTCTAAGGAAACCATTGATAGAGTAAATGCAAAACAATATTATACAACAGCAGGTACTTCAATGGAAAAAGGAAGTGGATTTGGATTAATGCTATGTAGTGATTTAATAAGCAGACATGATGGTAGCTTAACTATAGAAAGTATACCTGGCACGGGCAGTAGATTTATCATCAAACTGCCCATTACCAAATCTTAATATTATTCTTCGTTCTTATTGCCTGCAGCAAATATTTGGTCTACAGCTCCACCTAACATGGGAAATTTATCTTTCACGAAACCTGCAATGGTAGTGATGGCCTGTTGTGCTTGCTGTTCTGAAAGACCAGCTTCTTTTACTAATTTTTCTATTAACTCGTTCATGGGTAAATATTAATTAAAGGGTTAAGCAACTTTCAATGCACTTAATTTGCTCTTACTAAACATTTTTTCAGCATAATCTAAAGTAACGTTCAAGGTAGTTGTATTGGTGCCAGGTAGTTCAAACATTGCTTCTGTTAAAATACTCTCACAAATACTTCTTAAACCTCTTGCACCAAGTTTGTATTCCATTGCTTTGGCTACCATAAAGTCTAATACTGCTGGCTCAATAGTTAAAGAAATTCCTTCCATTTCAAACAAGCGCGTGAACTGCTTAATTAAAGAGTTCTTAGGTTCTGTTAGGATGCTTCTTAGTGTTTCGGCATCTAATGGATTTAAATGTGTTACAACTGGTAAACGACCAAGTAATTCAGGAATCAATCCAAAACTTTTTAAGTCTTGAGCATTTATGAACTCTAATAGATTGCTTCTTTGGTGTTCTTGTTCGTCTTTGTTTACACTAAATCCGATTGCATTGGTATTGATTCTTCTAGCAATTACTTTATCAATGCCATCAAATGCCCCACCGCAAATGAATAAGATATTTTTTGTGTCTACTTTAATCATTTTTTGCTCTGGGTGCTTTCTGCCACCTTGTGGTGGAACCAATACTTCAGTGCCTTCTAGCATCTTCAATAATCCTTGTTGAACACCTTCTCCACTAACGTCTCTAGTAATTGATGGATTATCTCCTTTGCGAGCAATTTTATCTATCTCGTCTACATAAACAATTCCTTTTTCAGCTGCAGTTACATCGTAATTACAGTTTTGTAATAAACGAGTAAGCATACTTTCTACGTCTTCTCCTACATAACCTGCTTCTGTAAAAACTGTTGCATCAACAATGGCAAAAGGAACATTGAGTAAACGAGCAATTGATTTTGCCAGTAAGGTCTTACCAGTTCCAGTTTCGCCCACCATGATGATATTGCTTTTTTCAATTTCAACATCATCCACAATTTGTTTATTATTTACACGCTTGTAATGATTGTAAACAGCTACACAAAGTATTTTTTTTGCTTCGTCTTGTCCAATTACATATTCGTCTAAGAACTGCTTAATTTCTTTAGGCTTTCTTACTTGAACGGCTCCAGATAATCCAACACCTGCAGGATTATTTTTTGCAGTTAATTCTTGAGCAATAATTTCTTCTGCATGTTCTACACAATTTTCACAGATATGGCCCTCTTGTCCGGCTATCAGAATCTTTACCTCATCACGGCTTCTTCCACAGAAAGAGCAATGTAAATTGTTTTGTTTTGCCATAACCTTATATCTTATTTAAAATACTGTCTGCAATGCCATAAGCAACAGCTTCTGTAGCATCCATCCAGTAATCGCGGTCGAAATCTGCTAAGATTTGTTCCACTGTTTTGCCACAATTTTCTGCTAAAATTTTAGCTCCTAATTGTTTGGTCTTTAAAATTTGATTTGCTTGAATTTCTATATCAGCACTGGTAGCTTGGTAATAACCCCCTAAACTAGGCTGGTGAATCATTACTTCGCCATGCGGATAAATATAACGATGCCCTTTTGCACCTGCACTTAGTAGAATAGAACCCATACTTGCAGCCAATCCCATGCAAATGGTACTTACAGGGCTTTCAATCATTTTAATGGTATCGTACATTACCATCCCACTAGTTACTACCCCACCTGGGCTATTAATGTATAATTTGATTTCTGCACCAGGCTTATCTGCATCTAATAAAAGCATTTTTGTTACTACTTCTTTTGCAGATTTATCATCTACTACACCCCATAGGTACACTGCTCTTTTTTCAAAAAACAGTCTTTCCATTTTTTTAGTCATGAAACTACCCATGGCATCTTGCTTCTCTTCTTTATTTTCTTCTGGTTCTTCCTGATCATTATTTAGAAAAGGGTTCACGATATATTTAGACTGTATCATTTTTAATCAATTTGAGTTTTATTCAATTATCCTTTCTTTTCTTTACGAGGGTTGGTCAACAAAACTTCGTCTACCAAACCATATTCTTTTGCTTCTGCTGCAGTCATCCAAAAATCACGATCACTGTCTTTGGCTACAGTTTCAATCGATTTCCCAGTATGGCTTGCAGTAATAGCGTATAATTCTTGCTTTAATTTTTTGATTTCACGAGCAGTGATTTCAATATCTGTTGCCTGACCTCCAATGCCACCACTAGGCTGATGCATCATTACTCTGCTATGTTTAAGCGCAGTTCTTTTGCCCTGTACACCAGCACAAAGTAAAATTTGTCCCATGCTAGCAGCAATTCCAGTGCAAATAGTTGCCACATCAGGGCCAATAAACTGCATGGTATCGTAGATGCCCAAACCTGCATAAACGCTGCCACCTGGACTGTTAATATACATTTGGATATCTCTAGAACGATCGGTACTTTCTAAAAACAATAATTGAGCAGTTACAATGTTGGCAACATAATCATTAATGCCTTCCCCTAAAAAAATGATACGATCCATCATCAAACGGCTAAATACGTCCATGCTAGCAACATTGAGTGGTCGTTCTTCAATAATATAAGGAGTAAGGTTAGTTACCTGACCGTAATTTTTGTAGTTGTGTAATACACCGCTGCTAATGCCATGGTGCTTAACTGCATACTGTTCAAACTCTTTTCCAATATTCATAGAATTATTTTTCGCTTTGAAGTTAAGTGTTTTGTTAAATAGGTATATAGACTGTTCAAATACTGTGCAAAGCTCTGTTTATGGCAATTTGACATAATAGCCGTCAATACCGTTAAAAAACGGTTGCAAAGGTCGTTCATTTTAGATAAGTTCAAAGCGGCTATTTGTTAATATATGGCAGAAAATACCTTTCATATAGGGCTTTGTATGGCGGGGGCTGTTTCAGCAGGGGCGTATACTGCTGGAGTAGTGGACTATTTATTAAGTGCATTGGACCAGTGGGAGCAATGCCGCGGCCAAACTGGGGTACCAACACATCGGGTTAAATTATCTATTATTGGAGGGGCATCAGCAGGGGGGATGACCGGATTTCTTACAGCTGCTGCGATTAATCAGCGGGCCAACAATTTGTTTTATAAAAGCTGGGTTACTATGAAAGGAGACAATATGTTGGACTCACTATTAGATTGTTCCGATTTAAATGAAACAGGATTTTTTAAGTCCTTTTTAAATGGAAATTTTACCAATGAGTTGGCATCCGAAGCATTTTCACCTCCTTTTAATCAATGGAACGATACGCCGGCTTATATACATTCCCAACTAAAAGTTTTTGCCACACTTACCAATTTAGAAGGATTTGCTTATCCTATTTCATTTAATACCGATTTAAAAAAGCAAGACCATACCATGTCTGTACATTATGATTATGCTTGCTTTCAACTGGCTAATCAACGTTTACCTGGTAATGGTTGGATGCCGGTCAATTTACGAACAGGATTAAATGCGAATACCTTTAGAGATGCCGCATTAGCAACAGGTGCATTTCCACTTGGATTACCTGCAAGAAGCTTAAAAAGACCTTTGTATGCCATTGAAGAAAACAAATGGATTAACCAAGCAGGCTTAGGACTGAATCTACAACAGCCTTATTACGAATCTTTACATGTAGATGGGGGATTAATGAATAATGAACCATTTGAAAAAGTAAGAGAGTTATTAAATGAATTGGTATTTAACGAAACAAAACAAGCTAACCAGTTTAATGATTTTAGACAGTTTAAGAGTACGGTTTTAATGGTAGATCCATTTCCAGGAAATTTAATAGAACCCTTACCAAAGTACCAATCGGTATTAGCAGTTGCCAAACATACTTTATATGCAATGATGCAGCAGATGAAAGCCAAACCAGCACCAATAGCAGATGTATTGAGTAAAAATAAAGCAGGTCAGTTTCTAATAGCACCAGTTAGGTACAGTAACAATAAAGAGAATTCTAGAATTGAAGGTGCTAAAGCCATTGCATGTGGCGCCATCAATGGTTTCAGTGGGTTTATTTGCCAAGATTTTAGGGGTCATGACTATGCATTGGGGCAATACAACTGTCAACAATTTCTTCGTAATCATTTCACTATACCAATTGAACATTTAGCAACACACCCCATTTTTTCAAAAGGATACCAAGGAATTGATATTACCCCATATAGGTCTTCTAGTTCATCGTCGGTTCAAATTATTCCTATTTTTGATGCGCAACTTAAACCATCAATTTGGCCTGTGCTTAGTCAAGATCCAATCCTTTCTAAAAAACGAGCAATACGCAAAAGGATTGCTGCTCTTTCCAAAAGCATTCCATTGAAAGGAATTAGTAAGTACTTGTTTTACATAAGTGGTCAACTGTTTTTGAATAGAATGCTCACTCAAAAAACACATCAATTCATGTTGAAACAATTGAAAGAGCATGAATTAATCAAATAAAAAAACCAACCCAGGGTTGGTTTTAAAATCATTCAAAAACTAAATTAATGGTGATGGTGTTCTAACTTTTTAGCGAAATCGTCTGCGCTAATCAATTCATCTTTGGTTTTTACTTGAGACTCTAAAGCATCAAATAATTTCTCTGCATTAATTCTATGATAGCTGTCTTCTACAAATTTCTTGTCTTGCATCATGCGGTTGGCATAATCGTCAACCCATTGTTGATTATCACCCAATGCACCCAATTGATTGCCCATATAGCTGAACAATTGCATTTTTGCAAAATTGCGAATGTCTTCAGGTAATACTTCTATTTTATTGTCTTGTGTTAGTTTGCTGCTGATTAAGGTCCACTTTAATTGTTTAACAAATGAAGGGAATTCTGCTTCAGCTTCTTCTGCAGTTTTAGGTTTTTCGCCCCCATTTTGTAACCAACGCTTTAAGAAACTTTCAGGGAAATCCATCGTGATATGGTCTACCAAATAGTGATAAATCTGGTCTTGTACTTGATTGCGTGCAGACTGTGCATAGTACTTCTCAATCTCAGCTTTAATCTCATTTCTAAGATCAGCCTCCGTTTTGATTTGATCGTTTCCAGGATAAATTTGAACAAATAACTCTTCATTTAATTCTGCTTTCTCTACTAAGCCAACTTTGGTAATTAATAGGTTGAAATATTTATCTGCATCATCTTTGGTTAAACCAAGGTCGGCTAAAATGGTTTCAGCTTCTTTATCTTCAAATGCCTTCTTGATTTGCAATAGAACCACATCGTCCTTTTTCTTATCCATTAAATTCTTGCGGAATTTTTCTGCAAAGTATTTAACTAATACAGAATTGTCTTTGGTAATACCATTTTCTATTGGGTTCCCTTTTGCATCTGCTTCAGTAAAAGTAACGTTCAATACATTGTCTTCGGAACTAACAGTTTCAGGCTCGGTCATTTTTCCAAAACGAGTCTGAAGTCTAGCTACTTCGTCATTAATCATTTCATCTGTAACAGTTACTACATATTTAGTTCCAGTGAATTTTGATAAGTCTACATCAAAATTGGGCTTTAATCCAATTTCAAAAGAGAATACATAATCAATTGGATTGTTCATGTCCAATTTTTGCGCATCATTTTCTAATGGCAATGGTTGAGCAAAAATATCAATTTGCTCTTTGGCCATATATGCATTCATCTCTTGTTCTACTTTACGAAGTACTTCGTCAGAAAAGACACCCTGACCATACATTTTTTTAACCAAGCCAGTTGGAACCATTCCTTTTCTAAAACCTGGGATATTGGCTGTTTTGGCATATTTCTTCAGGCTAGCTTCAAAGCCTTTTAAATAATCATCCTTAGTAAGGGTAACGGTAAGCTTATCATTTAATAAGCCAATGTTTTCTCTGGTAATTGTAGCCATATAGGTGTTTTATAAACTTAAAATCGGGCTGCAAAGGTAGGGGTTTCGCACAAAAAAACCACCTTAAAAAGGTGGTTAAGTGCGGATGATAGGGGTCGAACCTACATGCCTCGCGGCGCTAGATCCTAAGTCTAGTGCGTCTGCCAATTTCGCCACATCCGCATTTTGGACGGCAAAAATAAGGGGATTTTTTTAAAAACGAACAGTAAACTTGGTTCCAATTTGTGGTTCACTGGTGCAATTAATGCTTCCACCTTGTTCTTCAATTTGGTTTTTGATTAAGTAAAGTCCAATTCCTTTACTGTCATATCCGCTATGAAAGCTTTTTTGAAACTTAAATAGAAGGTGACCAAATTTGTTTAAATCGATGCCCAAACCATTGTCACTTACACTTAAATAGTAATTTCCTTCATTTTCGTAAGTGCTAATATGAATAGCTGGTGGAATATTGGGTTTAGTGTATTTTAAGCTATTGCTCAGTAAATTGTATAATATGCTTTGTAAATAAACTTTTGGATAAAGTATATTGGTAACAGCAAGGTCCATGGTAATAACCGCATTCTTTTGCTGAATAATATCTTGTAATTGCAATGCTGCACTATTGATTACATCTTCAAAAACACAGTCAGAAGCAGGAATATCTTTTTCTAAGTGGATCTGCAGAATTTGAATTAATTCATTGAGGTTATTGGTTAAATCATTGCTGATTTTCTTTAAATAATCCATGGAGGCTTTTTTAAGCTCAGGATCATCTGTATTTTCATACATTTCTAGCATCTTAGAAATATTGTGCGCTGGGCCTCTAACATCATGGGTAATGATTCCAGCAAAATCTTTTAACTGGCTCACTTTTTTTTCTAGTGCATGTTGAATTTTGAGCAACTTTTTATTTTGCTCTTCTAAGTTTTCTATTGCTACTTGGCTAGGGTTGATCATGGCGTATAATCGGCTGGGGGGAACTCCAGTACCTAAAATTAGGTATTTCTTTAGATGGTTTAGCTTATTGTTAACTATTCGTCAAATGACGAAAAATTGATATTATTTTAATGCTTCTAGAATGGCACCAATTACTTGGTTCATACCTGATTGAGTAATCCAACGCAATACCACTACTAAATCATGTTCTTGATCTACATAAATGATATTATTTCCATTTCCAACGTGCACAAAAGCCGATGCAGGTGCCGCGGGTAAAAATTTTTGATGGGTATTCAAGAAAAAATTCATGTATCCATATTCAGGGTTGGCAGGTCCAGGTGTTCTTGCTTGTTTAAGCCAGGCCTCCGATAAAATTGGCTGATTGTTCCATTTGCCATTTCTTAAAGTTAATAATCCAAACCTAGCCATATCTTCTGCATGAATAAACATGCCTCCCCCCCAATGACCACCTCCACTAACAGCTTGAACGGGTTGACCGTCTAAAACAATCCATGAGTTTCTATATCCAGTCCATCTCCAGGTTGTAGACGCTCCAATCGGATCCATAATGTACTGCTTCAATACTTGCGGTAAGGGTTTTCTAAAAACACTGGTTACCGCTAGGGCCAAAGCATTTACCCTAACATCATTGTATTCATAAACTGTTCCAGGAGTATTTCTAGTTCTATTGAGCCATTTTTTAGGGTCCGGATCCGGACGATCTGCCCAATCGGGTTTACCCCATAATGTACCTTCCCAATCACTGGTTTGTCTAAGCATTGATTCCCATGTGATGGATTTATTATGGGGAGTATTAAAGGGTTGTAAGAGTTCTGATTGTTTAAATTGTTCTGCGGGTTTTGTAACAGGGGTGGTTGTAAACAATTCAATTGGTGGAACGTAAGGGGCCACAAAATCATTTACAGAATGAATCAATTGTTGATCTACAGCCAATCCTACAACCGACGATAAAAAACTTTTTGCCACACTATGGGTCATATCACATTTTAGTGGCGTACCCCATTCGGCAATTTTATATCCTTTGTAAATAATTATTCCAGTTTGATCACCTCTATCTTCAAACGGTCCAATCCCATCTCCAAAAGGTTCTTTCCCAAATGTTTTATAATGGTTTTCTTCCATACTGCGTGGATTGGAAGACTCCGATTCTTGCGCTATTTTGATGGCCTTTTGAATGGCCAATGGAGAAAGTCCTACACTTTCTGGACTTCTTTTTTCCCAAGAATTTATAGCGGGATAATAAAGCGTGTTGTTGCTTGATTTTTTAGATTGACCAAAGCCACCAACAGATAGAAGGAGGGCAAAAAATAAAAAACGATAATGCTTAATCATGAAATCCAAATTAAGCATTATCGTTTATGTAAAGAAGTTTACCCGCGGTTTTGAGCAGACTTATGGTAACTAAATTTTCTTGTTCTATTTTGTTGCTGAGGTCTTCTATTGCGCTCAGGAAGCTTGAAACTGCCTACCACAGGGGCTTCTGAATGATAAGCATGATCGGTTACAACAGGTAACTGAATCTTGATGAGCTTTTGAATATCTTTTAAATAAGCCCTTTCTTCTCCATCGCAAAAAGATACAGCCATTCCACTAGCACCAGCTCTACCTGTTCTGCCAATACGATGTACATAAGTTTCAGGAACATTTGGAAGTTCGTAATTAAATACGTGTGATAATAAATCAATATCAATTCCTCTGGCAGCTATATCTGTTGCAACCAAGATACGCGTTGAACCAGCTTTGAAATTGGTTAGTGCACGTTGTCTTGCATTCTGCGATTTATTTCCGTGAATGGCTTCCGCTGTAATACCTTGTTTGGTAAGATCTTTTACTACTTTATCAGCGCCATGCTTAGTTCTTGTAAATACTAGTGCAGTTTGAATTTGTTGGTCTTTTAATAACTCATTCAACAAATGTTTTTTGTTTTCCTTCTCTACATAATAAACTGCTTGTTCAATTTTCTCAACTGTTGAAGAAACAGGTGTTACTTCTACTTTTGCAGGATTATGTAAAAGAGTTGCAGACAATTTTTCAATTTCAGGTGGCATAGTTGCAGAGAAAAATAGCGTCTGTTTTTTTGAAGGTAATTTGGCAACAATCTTTTTTACATCGTTGATGAATCCCATATCTAACATACGATCTGCCTCGTCTAATACAAAAAATTGTATATCGTGTAAACGAACATGACCTTGTTGCATTAAATCTAATAATCGACCTGGAGTAGCCACCAAGATATCTACTCCATTGCGTAAAGCATTTACTTGATGAACCTGCGATACTCCACCAAAAATTACTTGGTGTTTCATTCTCAAGTTTTTGCCGTATGCAGCAAAACTTTCATCAATCTGAATAGCTAATTCCCTAGTTGGTGTTAATACTAGGGCTTTAATTCCTTTGCTATAATTTCCGCCTATTTGCGTTTTGCAAACCAACTGTAAAATAGGAATTGCAAAAGCGGCTGTTTTACCTGTACCAGTTTGGGCGCAACCCAATAAATCTCTTCCAGCCAATGCCAATGGTATGGCTTGTTGCTGAATGGGGGTAGGATTTACGTACCCTTCTGTTTCGAGCGCATTCAAGATGGGCTCAATGAGTTCTAATTCTTTGAATAACACATTATGTGATTTAAGTGAACACCTGAAATTTCAAGTGCTATATAGCCTAACTATTGATGGGATTACCTTGTCACTGAAGTAGATTCCAGTCTAACCGAGAGAGTATATGAATGATGCGAAGATAAACAATTTTGGTTAAAAGCCCAAACAGGGGCAAGTACAGTAAAATACATATAGTTAATTACTGGTTTAACAAAGCAATTATTTGTTCTAAATAAAACTGATCAGTTTCATCAAATTGATCGTATTCGCTACTGTCTACATCTAATACTCCCCATATTAGTCCATCTTTCACGAGGGGTACTACTATTTCAGATTTAGACAAACTACTGCACGCAATATGACCAGGAAATTTTTCAACATCTGGTACTATTAAGGTTCTTCCTTCTTTCCAACTGCTTCCACAAACACCTCTTCCTTTTTGAATTCTGGTGCAGGCTACAGGACCTTGAAATGGTCCTAAAACCAATTCATTTTGATCAACTAAATAAAAGCCTACCCAAAACCAACCAAACTGTTCTTTTAATGCTGCGGCGGTATTGGCTAGGTTAGCTATTAAATTATTTTCTCCAGTTAATAAACCGCTGATTTGCGGAATAAGGGCTTGATACTGATCTGATTTTGATCCTTGAATAATGTTTAAATCTTCTGCCATACTGCAAAGATAATCCTAAGGTGTTAATTGGCTTTACGGAAAAGTTTGGCAAATTCTTTTTCTTCTGCCCATACTACTAGCCAGGTAAATAAAGCAATAAAAATAAATCCAATTAATATTCCTAACCATAAGTGAGGGAAAAAATACAAAATTGCTTTTTGCATTCCATACATTACTAAAACAATGGCTAAATAGGCGCTGAGTTTTTTGGTGGCGTAAGGAACTGGATAATGTTGTTGTCCCATATAATAGCTTACCACCATCATGAATAAATAGCATAGAAAAGTGGCCAATGCTGCACCCAAATAATGCAAGGAGGGAATTAGTAAAATATTTAAACCAATCGTAATTAAAGCGCCCGCAACGGTAATCATTGCACCATAATTGTTTTTATCGGTCAACTTATACCATATGCTTAAATTGTAATAAACCCCTAAGAAAATATTTCCCAATGCTAATAAGGGCACCACTTGTAATCCTTGAACCCATAGCGGTTTATTGATGGCCATAAAGAACCATCCAAAAACTTCTATAAATAAGCTGATGAATAAAAACATAAAGCAACAAGCAATCACAAAGAACTTCATTACACGAGCATATACTTTTTGTGCATTTTCTTCTCCTTTTTGTTTAAAGAAAAAAGGTTCTGCAGCCATTCTAAATGCTTGAATCAAAATGGTAATTAACACTGCTAGTCTGTAAATATTTCCAAAAATGCCCAATTCGTGTTTGGCTTCTTCAACTGGTAAGTCAACCACATGTTGATAAATCAATCTACTCAGCATATCATTCACCATGCCACCCATTCCTACAATAATTAATGGGTAACTATATTCCATTACTTTTTTAAATAGTGGAACACTAAACTGAATACTGATTTTTCTAAACTCATTAAAAAGCAGTAGAAAAGTTAAAATACTACCTGCTAAATTGCCAATTAAGTAATAGCCAATTCCAATATTATTGTTGGTGAAAATGGTTAACCAAGTATTTGAATTTTGTTGCACTTGATAAGGAATCCATCCAATAAATAATAGTACTGTAATTAGATTGACCAATACGCTAGACAATCTTACTGCTGCATATTTTTTTGGCCTATTTTCTTGTCTCAATTTTGCAAATGCCAAAGTACTTAATGTGTCAAAAAACAAAATGCCAATCATCCAATTAATGAATTCAGGATGTGATTGCAAATTGGCCCATTGCAAAATATGGCCACTAAAAAACCATAGTATACCGGTAAATAAAAAAGTAGTTCCTAATAATGCAATTGATAATGTGCTGTATAATTTGTTAGGGTCTTCTTCTTTACTAAACCTGAAATAAGCTGTTTCTAAACCATAAGTAAATAAGACGTTTAAAAAGGGAATGATAGCATAAATCTGCGTGAGGTCTGCTGTTGTAGCTGGTTGGGCAAAAAACAAGGGCAATGACAGATTCATTAGATAGCCCAAGAATCTGCTGGCAATAGTGGGTACACCATACCATAAAGTTTGACCTGCCAGTTTTTTTATCTCGCTCAAATTAATAATCTAGTTTTCAAAAATAAGGTATTGTAATCAGTTGTGTTGGTCTAAAGGAGGTTTGCTGAGTACGCCAATTCCAGGATCTGAAAATTGGGGGTCTTTTAAAAACACAGAATCGGTAAGGGTTTGTAGAAAGGCCCTAAGTTGTCCTATTTCATAATTACTTAAATGGAGTTTGTTTTTTAATAAAGCATCTGTAGTAGGCCCAATTTGCATATTGTTTCTATAATGTTCAAAAACATTGATCAACGAAAAAAATCTACCATCGTGTCCATAAGGAAAACTCACAGACACATTTCTTAAACTGGGTACTCTAAATTTTAAGGAATCAGACGGGTCATTCGTAATGGTCATTCTGCCTAGGTCTTTTAAATATGGTTCTTGCGGCATTCCTGTATTTCGATAAGTGTAATCGGTAAATAAAGGCGCTGTATGGCATTGAGCACATTTTGTTGTAAAAATGTCATGCCCTAATTTTTCGGGCAATAAAAAGCTGTCTTCACCACGCATGACTCTATCGTATTTACTATTACTGCTTACCATGGTTAGTAAAAACTGACTCAATGCTTTACCTAATCTTTGCGTATTAATGGTTTCGTCACCGAATGCTGCCTTAAATAACTTTGGGTATTGTTTGTTTTTTTTAAGTTTCGTCAATACATTTTCAATGTCTTCTCCCATTTCATTGTGTGCGGTAATGGGAGCCAATGGTTGTAAGTCTAGGTGATTAATGCCACCGTCCCACATGAATTCCTTTTGCCATGCAAGGTTAAATAAAGCGGGTGCATTACGGGTAGTTAATGCGTTCTCAATCCCGTGACTTAAAGGATGATCATAACTATTAAAAGCGCCAAATTGCTGGTGACAACTGCCACAAGATATTGTTCCGTCTTTGCTGAGTTGTCCATCGTAAAATAATTGCTTCCCTAAAGCTATGCCCTCTTCTGTTAATGGATTCTTACTAAAATCATAAACAGGAGTAGGCCAACCTTTGGGTACTTTAAATTGAACTCTTTTGGCAATAGTTGGGTGGTTGTCTTTACTAATAAATCCTGCACAAAGGATCACTAGTACTACTATGAATAATATGGTTCTTTTTATTTGCATTAATTGTTGATAGCCATACTGAACATGCTTGAATAGTTATCGGCTAATTGCATGGCCAGCTTACCGGCATTGTGACAATTGGGTGTTGTTCCAATTTGAATAATATGCTTTCCACTAAACCATTTGGCTAAGTCGGTTTTGATGATTAAAGGTTTGCTTTTTTGGTGTTGGGTAGGTAGTTCAAGTTCAATCGTTCTGACCGAGTTAAACGGCGATTGAAATCCCCCCACTTCATAACTAAATCGGTTGCCTGCAGTTTTAGCTTGCGGAGAAACACCGTGCAATTTGGCCATAATATATCCAGTACGCCAAGTCCAAAACATACCCAGCGCTGGGTCTAAAATACCAGTTTGTATGCCAGTTGTATTAAGGATGCTATCTACCCCAATATCAAAAATTAATTTTGTTGCATTGGCCAGTTTAGGAAAGGGCAATACCATCGACTGTTCTTTTTCTATATTAATTAAAAAATGTTCATTAGAAAGATTAATGGTATCGTTGCTGGCAGTAATCAATTTCCATTTAGTGGTATAAAACATAAAACGATGTATCTGTACCGTTTCACCAGCGCTATTGGTATAACTGCTGTCTTTGTGAAAAGCTTGGTTATTAAACATCATTTTAAATTGAATAGTTGATTGGCTAGTAGCCATATTATTAAACCCCAATAGCATTGATATAAGAAACCGTATTTTCCATTTTTGCTGCATGGGTTAATTTGTTAGATGAATGTTTATCTTAGTTCACTCAAATTTCGGTTAAATATCATTGCATGCGAGTAGTAATTCAAAGAGTTTCGGAAGCTTCTGTTACCATTGACCAAAAAATACATGGACAAATAGGTATGGGACTATTGGTTTTGGTAGGAATTGAAGATGCCGATACCCCTGAGGATATTCAATGGCTGAGTAATAAAATTATTAACCTGCGCATTTTTAATGATGCAAACGGTGTTATGAATTGTTCAATTAAAGATATTCATGGTGATATATTGGTAGTAAGTCAATTTACTTTGCATGCCAGTACAAAAAAAGGGAATCGACCATCTTATATCAAAGCGTCTAAGCCAGAAATAGCGGTACCCCTTTATGAAAGCTTTAAAAAAAGAATAATAGATGAGTTGGGTAAGCCCATTCAAACAGGCGTTTTTGGTGCAGATATGAAAGTAGCTTTATTAAATGATGGTCCTGTTACTATTTTAATTGATTCTAAAAACAAAGAATAATGACCATTCAAGATGCACAAACACAGGTAGATCAATGGATTCAAACTATTGGCGTACGTTATTTTAACGAGTTGACCAATCTGGGAATTTTAATGGAGGAAGTAGGAGAGCTCAGTAGAATTATGGTACGTAAATACGGAGAGCAGTCTTTTAAAGGAAAAGAAAATGAACAAGCTTTAGCCGATGAAATGGCCGATGTACTTTGGGTATTAATTTGTTTGGCTAACCAAACTGGGGTTAATCTTACGGAGGCTTTGCAAAAAAACATAGAGAAGAAAACCCTACGCGACAAAGACAGGCATAAGAATAACCCCAAGTTATAGTAGTGTTTTATTTAATTAAAAATGGATTTGGCTTTTGCTAATTTTTCTATTTCAGCTACCGTCCTTGGTGCTCCTGCAGATAAATTACGGTTGCCCTCTTTGGTAATTAAAATATCGTCTTCAATTCTAACTCCAATGCTCCACCACTTTGGATCGCATTTGCTACCAGGCGGAATATAAATACCAGGTTCAACCGTCAAGTACATGCCAGGTTCAAAAGGCATATTACCTCTAATACCCAAATCGTGTACATCTAAACCCAAATGGTGAGATGTGCCATGTGGGAAATACCTTCTTGCTTCTGTATCATTAGCCGCAATTCCCAATGCAATCAACCCTCTATTAATCACTCGTCTTGCAGTAGCATCTGATCCGCTGTAGGGCATGCCTGGTTTACATACGGCAATGGCAGAATCTTGTGCAGCCAAAACCAATTCATAAATGATTTTTTGTTCAGGAGAAAACTTTCCATTCACTGGCACTGTTCTGGTAACATCTGCTGTGTAACCATGGTATTCTGCAGCACAATCACTCAATAATAAATCTCCATTTTTCATGAGTTTTAAATTGGTTACATAGTGCAATACACAAGCGTTTTCAGCCGCCCCATTAATACTTGGATAACCTGGATACTCAGAGCCATTTTTCTTGAAAGCATATTCCATAATGGCTTGAGCCTGGTACTCGGTCATTCCAGGCTTAACCGCTTTCATTACTTCATTATGTCCTTCTACACTTATTGCTGCTGCTTTTTCTAGTATTGCAATTTCTTCAGGCTGTTTTATGCCTCTTAGTGCAGTCATTATTTGTGCAGTGGTTCTAGCTGCAATGGGTTTCTTGTATTGTTTTATCAAGCTATCTACAACACCAGCCATTCTGCTCAATTCGTCTCTGGTTCTAGGATAGGTTTGAAAAATATCTTCAGACCTAAATGCGGTTAAAACAGAGTCGTAGTCATTTAGATTAAACGTATTGGCAGTGAACTCTTTATTTAAAAATACATTACTGAATTTATAGCGATTGGTTACCCCTTCAATACCTAAAATTTTACCATTCCACATTTCGCGTTGTGGATCCCTATTTTGAACAAAAATGAATTCCGTTCCTGTTTTGCCTAAGATAGTTGTAGGCTCTTTAAATAACAATAAGAGTGAATTGGGTTCTTCTAAACCAGTGAAATAATAAAAATTTTTGCTTTGCGCATATTGATAGTCTACGTCGTCATTTCTTAATCTTACCTGACTAGCAAAGAAAATCCCCACCGATTTTGCAGGCATTTTTTCTTTAAATGCAGCCCTTCTTCCTGCATGGAATTCAGGACTTAGGTAGTCGTTAGGGTATTCAGTGGTTTGAATATTGGTTTGCTGAGCAGGAGCCAAATTGGGCAGCAACAGCAGTAAAAGCCATAATTTTTTCATGCTATTCAGTTGATTTTTGAGTATCTAAGCTAATTTTTTTAATCAACATTCCCCATTTTACTGGATAAACGGGTAATCACCTATTTTTGCCGCCGTATGAGCACAGCAACAGAAAATACCTTTCAAGCAATTATTTCGCATGCCAAAGAATATGGCTTCGTTTTCCAGAGTAGTGAAATTTACGATGGCTTAAGTGCCGTTTACGATTATGGCCCTTACGGGAGTGAACTCAAAAAGAATATCAAAGATTATTGGTGGAAAAGCATGACACAAATGCACCAAAATATAGTGGGTATTGATGCTGCTATATTTATGCATCCTACAACATGGAAGGCGAGCGGTCACGTAGATAATTTTAGTGACCCAATGATTGACAACAAAGACAGTCAAAAAAGATATAGGGTTGATCATTTAATTGAAGCAAAAGCAGACCAATTAACGGAAGCTGGAAAAGCAATAGAAGCCAATGCTTTAATTGCATCCATGGAACAGTTATTGGCAGCAGAAGATTTTGTGGGATTAAAGCAACTACTGGCCGATCACCAAATAGTCTGTTCGGTTAGCGGCACAGGAAATTGGACCGAAATCCGTCAGTTTAATTTAATGTTCTCTACACAGTTGGGTTCTGTTGCAGAAGACTCCGATACCATTTATTTAAGACCAGAAACTGCACAAGGTATTTTTGTGAATTTTTTGAATGTGCAAAAGACGGCTCGAATGAAAATTCCTTTTGGAATTGCACAAACCGGAAAAGCATTTAGAAATGAAATTGTAGCTCGGCAGTTTATATTCCGTATGCGTGAATTTGAACAAATGGAAATGCAGTTTTTTGTAAGGCCCGGCACTCAAATGGAATGGTATAATTATTGGAAAGAGGAACGATTAAATTGGCATTTGAGTTTAGGCTTGCCTGCAGCAAAATACCGTTATCACGATCACGTAAAATTGGCCCACTATGCAGATGCGGCATTAGACATTGAATATGAATTCCCTTTTGGTTTTAAAGAAGTAGAAGGAATTCATAGCAGAACAGATTTCGATTTAAAAAGCCACCAAGAATACAGTAAGAAAAAGCAACAATATTTCGATAATGATCTTGATGAAGCAACGGGTAAACCATTTGGAAATTATATTCCTTACGTGGTAGAAACCTCTATTGGTTTAGATAGAATGTTCTTATTAATATTGAGTCATGCCTATAC